>JAZQOD010000138.1:0-2311 GCA_045627685.1 Prevotella sp.
TGGTTTGCTTCCTTGTCAATATAAAGGTAGTTGAACTGTATGTTGTAGTCCTGAACATAGTTCTTATAAACCCACTCGTCAAACTGGGTGGCCTCTGACTTTGATGAACCCATGCCGTTAGCGAAGACGCTCTCACTTCTGAGCTCATCCTCAGAGCATCCTGTAAGAGATGCTGTGGCGAGGAGGGCAGATGCCAGATATATAAAATACTTTTTCATTGTAATATCTATTTAATAATGTTAGTGAGAGTAAATATTTATTCTTCAACAGCCTCACGAGGGTTTGGCACCTGACCAGCCTGGATAACGTCAGTAGGAAGCTGGATAGCACCACGGAGGTCGCCAGCATGGAACACCTCAGGATCCTTGCCCGCTACTGGGTGGCAGAACTCGATGCCATAACGCTTGATATAGATGAAACGGTCACCCTGGTAAAGCATCTCAATGCGGCGCATGTGAAGAATCATCTGCAGAAGGTTCTCCTGAGTAGAAGCCTCGAAATCTCCATCAGGGAACTCACCGTTGACAACACCCTGGATTGTGAAACCCTGTGGGTTGAACTTCTTACGGATAGAACGGTCACGGTTACCCTCAAGGATTACAGGAGCGTAGTCGAGTGAATTCCAAACATCGTTGATATTCCAAAGGTTATTCTTTGTATCAGATTTTTCAAGAGTTATAACAGGACGATTTGTGTAAGACTTGTTACCCTTGTCGTCAACATACTCATACTGTTCGTAGCAGTGTGTCTCAATCCAAGTGTTGATATCCTTGATAGCGAGTTCTGCATCAGATACGCCTTCCTTTACTTCATTGCGGAGAGCGTAAGCCTCAGCACGCACGAGGAGTGTCTCATCACCTGTAAAGACAGGATCTACGATGTGTGGATAACCGATACCATTGACCTTGTCAGAATACTCAAACTGCTCATCAAGCTTAGGGAATGACACAGCCTGGTTAGTACCATAGAGCTGATGGCTGTGATAAAGAGTATTGTTCGAAGAACCGCTACCCCATGGCATTGCTGGCCAGTAGGTCTCGTAAGATGCCATATTGTGGTTATGGTGGAAACGAGGGCTTGCACCAGCACAAAGGTTACGACCTGCTACAGAGTAAGCAGCAATAAGCATGAGGTTGGCATTCTCTGAGCTCTGAATCCAACGGTTGCCGATATCTACACGACCCAGTGGTACGTAAGGTTCATAGTCGCGCATAACAACCTTAGGGTCACTACCAAGTACCAAGTTAGCATAGTTGATAGCCTTGTCGTACTTCATATAGAAAAGGTTGAAGCGTGCAGCGAAAGCATACGCAGCCTTCATATTGAAGTGATACTTAGGTGCAGTGTACTTGCTCTCATCAATGTGTGGAAGCGCAGCCTCTATATCTGCATCTATCTTTGCGTAAAGTTCACGGAGAGTACCGCGCGAGTACACCTGATCAACAGATGTCTGTGGCTTTGTAGGATAAGCGAGACCGAGATACTCGTCTGCCTTGTCAGGATTCCATGCCATGCAGAAGCAGTTGGCAAGAGTAAACATAGAGTAAGCACGGCAGAGAAGAGCCTCCGCACGCTCATGGCAGTCACCAATGCCCATCTCATCGAGGGCTGCAAGAACCTGATTACAGGTACCTACTGCAGAATAGAAACCTTCCCATGCATCCTTAGGAGAGTCACTAGCATCAGAAACCTGATCCTTGAACTTGTAAATCTCCTCCATCATATTAGAGGTGTCGTATGCAGAACCGTTATCGGTGACATTGTCCGAGCTAACCTCCATAATGAGATTTGTTGATCTCTGAGGATAAGCATCGACGAGGAGGTTCAGAGCCTTGTCGAGGGTGTTGATTTCAGCACGATCATCAGGTAACTTGTCAAGGAAGTCGTTACATGATGCGAGCGATACTGCCATCACTGCCACCATTATATATTTATATGCTTTTTTCATTATGTTTCGTTTTATTGTTTTCTTAACCAGACAATTTATTAAATGCCCACACGCAGTGTGAATGTGAACTGACGTGCCATTGGAACAGCTACACCACCAGAATTGAAGAACTCTGGGTCTTGTCCGTTCAGCTTCTTATCGCTGTAGATAAGGAAGAGGTTGGTGCCCTGAACCTTTGCACTCAGCGAGTTCACACCGAGGTGCTTAACGAGATTTGCAGGGAAGTCGTAGTTGAGTGAAATCTCCTTCATACGAATGAAATCACCCTTAGCGACACGTGCTGTAGAATAGTTGTATGCGTTGTAAGCATAGCCAAGATAAGAGTCATTCTGAATCATACGGAGGTCGGCAATAGCTGGGATG
>JAZQOD010000139.1:0-11547 GCA_045627685.1 Prevotella sp.
TACTGTAGCCATTGATGAAGAACCGTTAGACTCAAGAATCTGTGAAACTACACGTACTGTGTAAGGGAAGTCCTCAGGAATCTGGCCCTTAAGACCGCGCCATGCGAGGTGACCGTGACCGATTTCACGACGGCCTACGCCACGCTGTGCCTTAGCCTCACCAGTACAGAATGGTGGGAAGTTATAGTGAAGGAGGAACTTCATGTAGTACTTCTCGAGCGCACCGTCAACGAGCTTCTCGTCCATCTTGGTTCCGAGTGTTACAGTTGTCAGCGACTGTGTCTCACCACGGGTGAAGATTGATGAGCCGTGAGGCATTGGCAGTGGAGAAACCTCGCACCAGATAGGGCGGATCTCATCAGTCTTACGACCATCGAGACGGATACCCTCGTCGAGGATACAACGACGCATAGCGTCCTTCTCTACATCGTGGTAGTATTTGTCAACGAGTTCGTTCTTCTCGGTGAGTTCATCCTCTGTGAGGTCAGCGTGAGCCTCTGCATAAGCCACCTTGAACTCCTCCTTGATAGCCTCGAAAGCCTCTGCACGAGCGTGCTTCTCGAGAGCCTGCTTTACTACATCATAGCACTTCTGGTAGCAGTCAGCGTGAACCTGAGCCTTGAGTTCATCATCGTTAACCTCGTGGCAATACTCACGCTTAACATCTGTGCCGAGTTCCTTCATCAACTCGTACTGCATCTCACACATAGGCCTGAGAGCACCCTCAGCAGCCTTGACAGCATGGAGAAACTCAATCTCCTGAACCTCCTTCATCTCACCCTCAACCATCATGATGTTGTCGGCAGTAGCACCAACCATAAGGTCCATGTCTGCCTCAGCCATCTGAGCGAATGTTGGGTTGATAACATACTCGCCATTGATACGAGCCACGCGAACCTCAGAGATAGGGAACTCGAATGGGATATCTGAACAAGCCAATGCACATGAAGCAGCGAAACCAGCGAGAGCGTCAGGCTGGTCAACACCGTCGGCAGAGAAAAGGATCACATTTACATACACCTCAGCGTGGAAATCTGCTGGGAAGAGTGGACGGAGAGCACGGTCAACAAGACGGCAGGTGAGAATCTCCTCATCGCTTGCCTTACCCTCACGCTTTGTGAAACCACCAGGGAAACGACCCGCAGCAGCATACTGCTCACGGTACTCTACCTGCAAAGGCATAAAATCTGTTCCTGGAACTGCATCTTTTGCGGCACAAACAGTAGCCAAGAGAACGGTGTTACCCATGCGGAGAGTACAAGAACCGTCGGCCTGCTTTGCCAATTTTCCTGTTTCGATTGTAATCTGACGACCGTCAGGCAATGAAACTGTTTTTGTAATTACATTCATCTTTTTGCATCTAAACGAAAGGCGGTAAAAATCATGTTCCTAACCACGCCTTTCAAAATAAAACATCTTAAAATAATATCATTCTATATGCGCATAGGCGCACAATCGTTACAAAGGTACTAATTTTTTACTTCAAACCACCCAAATACCGCCATTTATTAGATTTTTTTAAGTACTCCGCTATCGCCAAGTGGCATTTATTGCCTTTTTATAATGTCTGGAGGATGGCCTTGACGATTTCTGGGTCGGTCTCCAGACGGGAATATTCGTCGGCGTCTTTTGCACCCATGGTGACATCAGGATTGCGGTATTCCATAAGACTCTGACGGGCTGAACGAGCCGAGGCGTGAATCTCATTTCCTCCGATGAAACCGAGGATTTTTGAAGCATTCTGTGGGTTGACACCCGATCCCGGCATGATGATGATACGCCCTGCGGCCTGCTCTACCAACCGGCGGAGATTGTCCATTCCTTGTTCGGCAGTAGGCATCAACCCCGAAGTGAGAATACGGTGGCACCCCAGTGCGATCACATCCTCCAACGCTTTCTCTGCATCGCGCACCATGTCAAAGGCTCTGTGGAATGTGATACTCATATCGCCAGCCGCTCTGATGAGTCGCTGACAAGTGGTGATGTCGATATCTCCCTCGCGGGTCAAAGCACCGATGACAACACCGTCGGCACCACACTCACGGGCAGCGATGATGTCGCTTTCCATGATATCCACCTCCTCAGGAGTATATAGGAAATCACCACCACGCGGACGGATGAGGACATGCAGTTTCAGTCCCTCGACCTTGCGTGCCTGACGGATAAGACCAATAGAAGGTGTGACACCACCCTCAGAAAGTGCAGAGCATAACTCCACTCTATGTGCTCCTCCAGCCTTTGCTGCGAGAACACTCTCCAATGAACCAGTACAGATTTCTAAAAACATTGTTTTTTACGAATACGAAAACGAAAACGAATACAAAGCATTTCAACGCCCTCGCCCTAGCGAAGCGGCACGGGAAGGCTCGTGCAAACGAGAGGAAAGAGAATTTATTCTCGATTTCCCGAGTGCAGCCGAGGCTCGGCAATTGTCAAGGGAAGAGCGCGAAGCGCGAGGGGAGAGGGTCCGTGCTATTCCCACAGATACGGCATCCAATCCTTCACCTGCTTTGCCCAGTCCTCTTCGCAGTGTCGGCCGGTAGGCTGTCGGTATAGGTGGGTGTTGACGCCAAGAGCCTCCAGTTGTTCGGAGAGGGCATTGCTGTAGCGTCGCATATATCCTCGGCGGTCTTCGCGACTTCCCCATGCAAAGAATATGCGAGTGTCAGGATGGATATCGTTGTTGGCAACCTCATCGCTGAACTCTTTTATCTTGTAGAAATAAGCAGGTGAGATGACTGCCGCTTTTGAGAAGATATGGTTGTATCGCAGTACGGCATAGAGCGACATCATGCCACCCATGCTCGAACCGCCGATAGCCGTCGCCTCGCGATGCCACCAGGTGCGGTAGTTGCTGTCGATGAACGGTTTCAGTTCGTGGACGAGCCATTCCATAGTCTTTTCGCCCGTACCCTGAATACGCCCATAGGTACGGGAGTTGATGTTATATGGGCAGTATTCCCACAGACGGTCGTTGCCGTGATGTGAACATTCTATGCCCACGATGATTATTGGTTTCCAGTAATGGTCGAGATATTCGCGAATACCCCAGCAAGTGCCGTATGTAGCATCCTCATTATAGAACAGGTTCTGCCCGTCGAACATATACACCACAGGGTATCGCTCGTCCGAGTCATAATAGTTGTTCGGCAGATACAGATGGATGGTGCGGTCCTCGCCGAAAGGAGTACAGAAGAATTGAAATTTTTGTATCATGTGGCGAAGTTACAAAAAAAAGATGATACTACAAAGATTATGATACAATCAAGGCGATAAATTGTATCAATAATGTCCTAATCTATGCTTTTTTTACCCATTTATAAACCTTTTATAGTAAAAGTTTGGAGGTGAAGAAAAATTGTGGTATTTTTGTAGAGAATATGTAAACCCCAAATTAAAACGATAAAATATGCAGTACCTATTAGGATTAGATATCGGATCGAGTTCGGTAAAAGCTTCGCTTGTCGATGCCGTTAGTGGACAGATTGTTGCTCAGGATTTCATGCCAAAGCAGGAAATGCCTATCAAGGCAGTAAAGGCTGGTTGGGCTGAGCAGGAGCCACAGATGTGGTATGATAACATGAAGGAAGCCCTGGCAAACTGTATGAAGGCTTCGGGTGCTAAAGCCGACGATGTGAAGGCTATTGGTATCTCTTACCAGATGCACGGTCTTGTGCTTGTTGACAAGAACAAGGAAGTGCTCCGCCCTGCTATCATCTGGTGCGATTCCCGTGCAGTACCTTTCGGCCAGAAGGCTTTCGAAACCCTCGGCTCAGACTATTGTCTGTCGCATCTGTTGAACTCACCAGGTAATTTCACCGCTGCTAAGTTGGCATGGGTGAAGAAGAACGAACCAGAGGTGTTTGAAAAGGTTGATAAACTGATGTTGCCAGGCGATTATATCGCAATGAAACTCACTGGTGATGTCACCACCACCGTGTCTGGTCTTTCTGAGGGAATGTTCTGGGATTTCGCAGGCAACTGTGTGTCGAAGGAACTCCTCGCATATTATGGTTTTGCAGAGAGTGTCATCCCTACCATCGTTCCTACATTCAGCGTTCAGGGTCGTGTCAATGCTGAGGCTGCCGCTGAACTCGGATTGGCAGAAGGTACCCCAGTAAGTTACCGTGGTGGTGATCAGCCAAACAACGCTTTGTCGCTCAATGTGCTGAAACCAGGCGAGATTGCTTCAACAGCAGGTACATCGGGTGTGGTATATGGCGTTATCGGTGATGTGAACTACGACCCATTGTCGAGAGTGAACACCTTCGCTCATGTCAACCACAGTGCAGAGAACCCACGTCTCGGTGTGCTGTGCTGCATCAACGGAACAGGTATCTTGAATTCATGGATTCGCCGTAATGTGATGTCTGACGGCATTGGCTATGCCGAGATGAACGACATCGCAGCAGAGGCTCCTATCGGTGCTGATGGCTTGTCGATACTGCCATTCGGCAATGGTGCTGAACGAATCCTCCAGAATAAGGAAGTCGGTGCTTCTATCCACGGGCTGAACTTCAATATCCACAACCGCTCTCATGTAGTAAGAGCAGCACAGGAGGGCATCGTGTTCTCGTTTGTCTATGGCATGGAGATCATGCAGCAGATGGGCATGAGTCTCGACACCATCAAGGCTGGCCGTGCTAATATGTTCCTCTCGCCATTGTTCCGCAACACCCTCGCAGGAACCACCGGTGCTACAATCCAGTTGTATGAAACCGATGGTGCAGTAGGTGCTGCCAAGGGAGCCGGTGTCGGTGCTGGCATCTATGCTTCAACCGACGAGGCATTCGCAACATTGCGCCAGTTGGATATCATCGAACCAAACGCTCGCGACGCCGAAGCCTACAAGGAGGCCTACGCCCGCTGGAAGTCGTTGCTGTAAGGTGTATTTTCAACGAATTTCTTTTTATCAAGAATTTGAGAATTTGAGAATTTTTCTATTCAGCATGAGTTTTCCCATCCGGATGGCAATTCTAAAATTCTTTCTCCACTGCGTTATGAAAGCGGCGAAGCCGAGCGCTCGGAGAATTCAAAGAATTATTTATAGTACAGGTTAAAATAAAATTCTCTAATTCTCTAATTCTTGACAGAAAAAACAATATTTCTGGATAATGTAATTGCTGAAATTATTAACAATCAAATATTAATTAAACACTATTATGAAAGAGTATTTCCCAGAGATCAAAAAGATCCAGTTTGAGGGCAAGGATTCTAAGAATCCATTTGCTTTCCGTTATTATGATGCAGAAAAGGTAATCATGGGCAAGCCAATGAAGGACTGGCTCCGTTTCGCTATGGCTTGGTGGCACACTCTCTGTGCAGAGGGTTCTGACCAGTTCGGTCCTGGCACAAAGAAGTTCCCTTGGAACGAGGGTGCAGACGCTCTTGAGGTAGCAAAGCACAAGGCTGACGCTGGTTTCGAGATCATGCAGAAGCTCGGCATCCCATATTTCTGCTTCCATGATGTTGACCTCATCGACGAGGGTGCATCTGTTGAGGAGTATGAGGCAAACCTCGCTGCAATCACCGACTACCTCAAGGAGAAGATGGAAGAGACTGGTATCAAACTCCTTTGGTCAACAGCAAATGTATTCGGTAATGCACGCTATATGAACGGTGCTTCAACAAACCCAGAGTTTGATGTTGTTGCTCGTGCTATCGTTCAGATCAAGAACGCTATCGACGCTGGTATCAAGCTCGGTGCTGAGAACTATGTATTCTGGGGCGGTCGTGAGGGTTATATGTCACTCCTCAACACTGACCAGAAGCGCGAGAAGGAGCACATGGCAACAATGCTCGGCATGGCACGCGACTATGCTCGTGCTAAGGGCTTCAAGGGTACATTCCTCATCGAGCCAAAGCCAATGGAACCAACAAAGCACCAGTATGATGTTGACACAGAGACTGTTGTTGGTTTCCTCAAGACTCACGGTCTTGCTGAGGACTTCAAGGTAAATATCGAGGTAAACCACGCTACTCTCGCTGGTCACACCTTCGAACACGAACTTGCAGTGGCTGTTGACAACGGTATGCTCGGTTCTATCGACGCTAACCGTGGTGACGCTCAGAACGGCTGGGATACCGACCAGTTCCCAATCGACAACTACGAACTCACACAGGCTTGGATGGAGATTATCCGTGGTGGTGGTCTTGGCACAGGTGGTACAAACTTCGATGCAAAGACTCGTCGTAACTCTACCGACCTCGAGGATATCATCATCGCTCACATCAGTGGTATGGACGCAATGGCACGCGCTCTTGAGAGTGCAGCAGCCCTCCTTGAGGAGTCGCCATATTGCGAGATGAAGAAGAACCGCTATGCTTCGTTCGACAGCGGTATGGGTAAGGACTTTGAGGATGGCAAGCTCACTCTCGAGCAGGTTTACGAGTATGGTAAGACTGTTGGTGAGCCAAAGCAGGTTTCTGGCAAGCAGGAACTCTACGAGACCATCGTTTCAATGTACTGCTAATATTAAGTGAAAAGTGTATAAGGAAGTTCCCTCCCCTTCGGGGGCGGGGGCTTTATTTTAACTATGAAAGAAAATAAACTCTACCTCTACAGCATAGTGCTCGTGGCAGTCATCGGCGGTCTGCTCTTCGGCTACGACACTGCTGTTATTTCTGGTGCTGAGAAGGGCCTGCAAGCATTCTTCATGGGTGCTGACGACTTCCAGTACACTGACTTCTGGCATGGCTTCACCAGTTCGAGTGCCCTGATAGGATGTATCATCGGTTCTTCTATCTCAGGTCTGCTCGCATCCAACTGGGGACGAAAGAAGTCGCTCATCTTCGCCGGTGTGATGTTCTTCATCTCGGCATGGGGTTCTATGTGTCCTGAGACAATGGTGCTCGCCAAGGGCGAACCAACACTCAACCTCCTCGTTGTGTTCAATATCTACCGTGTCATCGGTGGTATCGGTGTTGGTCTGGCTTCGGCAATATGCCCAATGTATATCGGTGAGATTGCACCAAGCAATATCCGTGGTATGCTTGTTTCATGGAACCAGTTCGCTATCATCTTCGGTCAGCTCGTTGTTTACTTCGTCAACTTCTTCATCCTTGGCGACCATATCGCTCCTGCTATCGAGAGCATCGGTCAGGGTTTGAACCAGATCACCAACGGCGAGGACGCTGCATGGGCTATCTCTACAGGCTGGCGTTATATGTTCGGTTCGGAGATGATCCCAGCCGGATTGTTCGCTATCCTCATCTGCTTCGTTCCTGAGACTCCTCGTTATCTGGCTTCTATTGGTCAGGACGCAAAGGCTGAGGGCATCCTTGCAAAGATCAATGGTGCTGACAAGGCAAAGGAGATTTTGAAGGAAATCAAGGAGACAATGGTTGTAAAGACAGAGCCAATCTTCACTTACGGTCTGCTCTGTATCTTCGTAGGTATCATGCTTTCTGTATTCCAGCAGGCAGTAGGTATCAACGCTGTTCTCTACTATGCTCCACGCATCTATGAGGCAATGGGCTTCAACGACCCAATGAAACTCACCGTCTTCAATGGTATCGTGAACCTCGGCTTCACCTGTGTAGCAATCTTCACTGTCGAGAAACTCGGTCGTAAGCCACTGCTCATCGTCGGTTCGCTCGGTATGGCAATCGGTGCATTCGGTGTTGCCTGCACCTTCGGAAATGAGAGCATGCAACTTCTCTGTATGATCTCTATCATGATCTATTCAGCAAGCTTCATGTTCTCTTGGGGTCCAATCTGCTGGGTACTCATCGCTGAGGTGTTCCCTAACACTATCCGAGGTGGAGCCGTTGCTATCGCAGTAGCCTTCCAGTGGATATTCAACTGGATTGTATCTACCTCGTTTGTTCCGATGGCCAACAGTCTTGGTTTCTGGTTCGTTTACGGCATGTACGGTGTCATCTGCGTCATCGCTGCAGTATTCGTATGGAAGCTCGTTCCAGAGACAAAGGGCAAGACCTTGGAGGATATGACAAGGTTGTGGAGCCGAAAGTAACCTTTTACGGAATAACATCAACAAAATAAGAAGAGGACCAGCGCACTGCTGATCCTCTTCTTTATGCTTGTTTTTTCGCGTCAGCGGCCCTCCCCCTCGGGGGAGCGGGGAGAGGGGCTGTAGTTTTTACTTCAGTTTCTTTATCACTCCCATCAACTGCTCACCCAATCCGATGGTGTAGCCCTGCGACATGAATACCACGCGGTTGAAGGTGTCGGCGATGAGGAATACAGGACGGTTCTCATGAGGCAACTTCATCTGTTCCTTCATCTCGTTCCAAATCTTGTTGTTCACGTCAGTACCCCATACGATGGTGTTTGGCAGGTTCTGGAACTCGCTCTTGTTTGTGAAACGAGCCTTCTCCTCGTCGTCCTTGAACAACAGGATAATCTTCTGGCCCCACTGCTCCAGCTCGTCCTTCAAGAGGGCGATGTCGCGCAGAGCGTGGTTTGTAGGCTCTTCAACAGGAGCAATCACACCTATTATATAATAACCGCGACCAGTGGTAGAGAGGATGCTCTTCTTACCCTCGTTGTCATCGCAGTAGATATTCTCTGAGTTGAAGTTGCCGATAACCTTCACGCCCTCTTCGCTCTCGCGCATCACGATCTTCGAATCGGTGATGGCACTGTTGAAGATTGGCACGAACTCCATGTGGCAGAGAACACTACCATCAGCCATACGTGTACCGCTCACGAGCAGATACTGACCTTCGTCAACGGTGGTACCGTTCTTAAGGAGCGAACTCCATGTCACACCGTTCTCAGGGTAGTTCAGGAGCTGTGGACGGCAGTCAACCAACTTCGAGATAGAGAAATGACTGTAATACTTTGGATCCTCGATGTTTGCACCCATGTTGTATGAAGCGCGGAGGGTGCCGTGACCGATTGTTGCGTCGCTCTTGGCATCACCCTCGAAGTAAACATCAACCCAGTCGTGCTTCTCAGCCTTGTCGCAAGCCTCCTTGCCCTCGTTCTTGCAAGGCATACGATACTGCACCTTACCAGTAACCTCATCGATGCGAGCCTGGATGTTCTGGCTGCGAGCAGCGGCAACATAGAAGATGTCGCGTGAGTGAACATCAGTCACACGGTGCTCGTAAACGCTCTTTGGACTCATGCAGAGCTGCTGTGGGTTCCAGTTCTTGTCAATCATGATGTTGCTGCTCACCCACTTAGCAAGTTTCTCAGGGTCAGAATTCAACAGCTTGAGTTCCTTCTGCTCAGCGAGGAATGACTTCCAAGGAGTCAGCAGCTCGTTGCTGATTCGTGGACAGTTCACATAGTTCATTCTGTCCTCGCAACCGAAAGCATTGCCGAAATCAGCAAGAACGGCTGGATGAACATCACGAAGGTCCTTCGCAGAGAGAGTAGCCAACAGGCGTACATTATCGTTTGAGCGGTTCTTCTCGATGAAATCACAGAGAGTCTTGTGGTTGCCGCGCGATGCCACGAGCATCTTTGCCAGCAGTTCCTCGTCGAGTTTCATTGTCTCGAACTTCTCAGCACCAACCTCAGCTTTCAGCTGCTCATTCTGCTTCTTCACCCAAGCGAGGGCAGTCTCAGGAGTCATCATGGTGTTGATGTAAGCCTGGCGGATAGAGTCCTCAACAGCAAAGCGAATCTTGTTGTCCTTTATCTGCTTCTCTGTCTGCTCAGGGATGGTGTTGCGCTCAACAGGAGGCACGAGGTCAATGTCGAAAGTACCGATGAAATCCTGTGTTTTGTTCAATGTGATAGTCACGAGAGTATCCTGACCAACAGTACACTTGCCAAGACCGAATCTGTCGTCCTTGCTAACCCAAACGAGGAAATCGCCCAAGCCGGCAGAGATGGTAGAATAGCCGTAGAAGTCGGTTTTCTTTGTAGCAACAGAGTAGAACTCAGCGTAGTTGTAAACCTTGTATTCAACGGTAGCATTCTGAACCGACATGCCATCAGTGTCAACAACCTTGATTTTTGTCTCCGCAGTAGGAGTATAGTTCTTAGTCACGTTGATCTCGGTGAAGCAGTTGTTCTGGCTCATCTTCTCCTCAGGACCGTCGTATTTGCCGAACACCTTGGTGTGCATGAGCATACCGCGAGAAGCAGGAGCGTTGAACCAACCCAGGTCGAGCACAGCCTCTGGCTCGCAAGCACCGAGGAAGTGCCATTCGCCGTCAACCCACACCTCAACCCATGCGTGGTTATCATCAGTGTGAGCCCAACGAGGAGTATATACCTGACGGGCAGGGATACCCACTGAGCGCATTGCTGCAACGCAGAAGGTGCTCTCCTCGCCACAACGGCCGATGGCAGAGCGCATAGCCGAGAGTGGGGCAGAGGTGCGCGAGTCACTTGGCTGGTAACTCACCTTCTCGTGGCACCAGTGATTCACCTCGAGGGCAGCCTCTTTCATTGGCAGACCCTTCACGCGTTCCTTTATCTCGTTGAAGAACACACGGCGGCTCTCGTCGAGGTTCTCGTTGTTGATACGTACAGGAAGCACGAAGTGGTACCACTCGCGGTCAGGCACGGTCTTGCCCCAGCTCATCTCCTTGCGGCACTGCAACGACTCATCGACGTTCATCTTCCAGAAGTCGCCGTTATAGTCTGTCAGGTCAGAGATAGGCATGTAAGCGTACAGGAACTCGAGGCACTGACGCTGTTCGTTAGTTAACTTGGTATCGAAAACGGTGAAATAACGATCGTCGTTGAACGATTCCTTTCTTGTTTCGAAGTCCTGATGGACATCTTTCTGTGCTGCAGCCTCAGAGGCAGTCAGTAAGCCAATGAGAGTCAGGAGGCATAAGGTAATAGTTCTTTTCATTGTCGTTGATTTTAGGTAATGTAGTGATGATGTATCTTAGTTGTCGATAATTATTTTCTGCAAAATTACTCTTTTTTTTGAGATTTGCAAACATTAACACAATTTTTTTCAAATATCAGCCCAAAAATCGCCCCTCACAGATGAAATACAGTGATTATCAATCATTTTCTTCGCAAAAGTACAAAGTCTTTTCCAACCACCCTAATTATTCAATCAGAAACATTAGTAACTATGGGGTGCAGCAAAGGTCCACGCCACGCTCAAAAAGTAAAAAAGTGAAAAAGTGAAATCGTGAAATGTCTCTCACTTTAGCGAAACTCGCCAAAAACACAGAGAGAAAGGCTTTCAAAAATCAAATAAGATATATAATATATTATATATATTATATATCTTATTTGGCTCTACTCTCATATTCTTTTGCAGCCAAATTTTACCATTTCACTTTTTCACTTTTTCACCTTTGGCATCCTCTTGTGTTTCTCTTGTTTTTGAAATTTATTTACATCAATATTTCTTTATTCCCATTCCGCCGTTTTCATGCTATGAAAGTGCCCAAATGACACCATCAAAGCGCCCAAATGACATGGCGAAAACAGCCAAATGACACAGTAAAAACACTGCTCGCATAAGTGGCTGGAAATCAGATGCCTTACCCCACATTCCTCTCCCAATGGGAGAGGGAGCGGGGGTGAGGTTGTTGGGAATATTATTTACAATAATCAAAAGTATGCAAGCCTTGGCGGAGGTTATTTGTTGCAGAACG
>JAZQOD010000140.1:0-4658 GCA_045627685.1 Prevotella sp.
GAGAAAAATGTCCCTCCACAAGATAACCTATTGATTTACAGGCAATTACGAGCATTTGTGGAGGGTGGAGGGAAAACGTTGTTTTTCTATTTTTTCGTCAACAATCAAATGCCAACAGTAGAATAGCTTTTTTTCAGAGAATTCCGCATTTTGATTGCGCATTGCGCAAAGAAGAAGTTAAATCATTGATTTTCAATTATTTCATCTCTAATTATGGGATAACAACATTGCGCAAACATTGCGCAATAGGATTCGCTCATTTCGAGCGAGTACCCACTTGATTTTCAGCAACTTACGCAAGCATCTGCGCAATGCGCAATCAAAATCATAAATTCTCCAAAAAATATTCAAGCATGTCCCACAGAAAGAAAATATTTACTATATTTGTAGGGTGAGTGATAATTGTATTTATTAATAATTTAATTTTTGGGTATTATGAAAATTTACGCAAAGTTCAATGAGGATGCAAAGAATGTGGCTAATTGCTGGGACGAGATGCTCGAGAACCAGATCGCTAATACAGTGGCGGTGATGACCTTGTATGGCCCGGAGTGGGATAATATAACGGTATTCCCTTCGTTTGAGCAGAAGGACGATAGTGCTCAATATATTACTTTTAAAGGTGAGCGCTTCTACTTGATTCCGGAATATTTCAAGCTGTTGTATGTATGGGAACCTAAGGACTTCGAGCCAGAGGCCTGTGTTGATCTCGATGACATGGACCGCTTGGAGGAGGAGTGCAAGAAGTTGTATGACCACTATTGCGAGGCTGTAGGTATGGAGCACGGACAGGAGGCGGAGGTGCCTGAGGGATATGTGCTCTTGGGTACATGCTATGGCGATGAGGATTCACTGGAACTCTCTGGTCTTGTGTTTGCAGAGGCTCAGGAGGTGACTGGCTTCATTGAGGACACAGTCTATGTTCTTGATGAAAAGATGTTCGGTTAGTTATTTTTGAGGAGGAACTATACAAAAGTATCGTTCCTCTTTTCACTACAATGATTTTCTTTATTTTCATTTGGTTATTCCATTTGCTTTTTGTAATTTTGGTGGATAAAATAAAAAACTAAGGATAATATGAGATATTACGATGAATACGAAGAAATAATCTATGTAGTGGAACAACAAATTGCTAAAAGGCACGAGACCGAGAATAATGAAGGGGTTTGAGGTGTTATCCTCAGAGATGTTGAAGAAATAAAAACATAATAAAGATTACACGATGGAGAATTTCGGTTTAGTTGAGTTTCTGCGATCGGAGATTGTGGTGGAGACTCATGAAGATGTGCTGTACGATGCCAAAGAGGCTTCGGAAGAACAGAAAGATGCTTTAGTAAAGAACATGCTGTGCCTTCTGGAGAGCGATGAGGATTGGGATGATCTGCAGGGGATGACATTTGAAAAAACTGCGGACCTGGAGACTTATTTGAATAATGATCCTGACAGTCTGAACATAGGACCGTTGATTATCTGCGCTGCAGTGATGTCATTCTACGGAAAGAACGGGGAAGATGCCGAAGGATTTCATGTGGGCGAAGATGAATATTTCATCACTCTGGACGAGGATCATTACTACGCTTGCGAAATGGAAGTAGAGATTGGCTGAGACTGCATAATACCATCCACTTTGTCCCCCAAATAAAAACTAATCCCCGACGCAGGAGACTGTGCCGGGGATTACTATATGGGAGGACTGCTGCAAAATGTTAGTGCGAGCCGTAGATTTCGATGTCGGCGAGGCGGACAGTACCGTCAGCACCGCCGTCGGTGACATTGATGCGGACATAACGGGCATCGACTGGTGTGACCTCTGCATCGGTGACTGGCTGGGTGTTGCCTACATGGGTGCCTACAGTGGTCCATGTGGTGCCGTCGAGACTGGTCTCAATGGTGAAATCACGGGTGTTGAGTTGTGGATCGTAACCGCCTGCCTCGGCATGGCGTACGACATAACGGCTGATAGAGAACGATTCCTTGAAATCAAACTGTACCCACGCTGTGCCGTCGCTGTCCTTTGAGGTCCAGATATATCCCTGCGATGGGGAGCCATCAGCGGCATACTGTGCCTTGCTCTTGACTGGCGAACAGGTGATCTCCATTTCTTCCATAAGGGTGAGGTTGAATGGCAGATGGTGGGCTTCATTATAATAACTGAACCAGTGGTCGGCGCGTACTACATGTACATTGCCTGGCGAGAGGGCATCGAGTTTACCTTCCAAGGCGATGAGCTTGTCGGGACCTACATCCCAGACTGTCACCTGACCTGATACGAACATCGGTGCTGTGCCATCGAAATTCTTGATGTCACGATTGAAATGGTTGGCTACTCCTTCTGCACTTGGTTCATACCATGGATACTGTGGTGCGATGCTGAGCCAGCCACCATAGTCCTTTGCGCTGCGTGTACCATTGACATCATTGACGGTGAGTCCGTAGAGGTAGTGGCAGTTTTCTGCATAGACATTGCGCTGAGGAACACTGAGGTCGTCCCACACGGTGATGACACGAAGACCAGACTTCTCGATATAACGGTTGGTGAGTTGAACATAAGGTGTGATCAGTTCCTTATCGCGCTGCGATGCGTAATACTGATGATTGAGTTCATCGTAAGGCATCGCATAGCCCATGCCGGAAGGACCGCTGACGAAACAGTCGTTGGCGGTGGCTTTGCGATAGTAGTAGTTGAGCATACATGGCGAGATGTCGGCAAGGGCAGGGCTGATGGTCCAGTTCATTGGCATCTTACCGCGTCCCGACTGTTCGAAAATCTTTGCCATGGCGTGCTGCACATACTGGATGTTGTCGCCATCGCTGAGATATACTGTTGCATATACCTTGTTCTCCAACTTAGGACGCTTTGGCACTGGATAGATTTTTACTTCCTTCTTGACGGCTGTATAGACAGTGGCGTTCTCGAAGAAATCGGCAGGAACGGTCGAGAGGCCGTACTTTGTTGCTTCGCCGATGCCCGAACGCTCCTCAGGATACCAGCCGAGGACGAAGTCGCGACCAGGGGTGAGGTCGGCAAGGAACTTATCGAGGACGGCTCTCTCGCCACTGTTGCGTGGGTCGAGATATACGCAAGCAGAACCGGCTGCTGCACCGATGTCGTGGACATAAGGAATGAGTGGGCGCTCACTGATGAGCAGACGGTGGTTGCAACGGCTCCAGTAGTTGTCGTAGAGATACTGGTAGATATCGGCAGCCTTGTTCATGGTGAGCGATGTGAGATCCACAACAACAGGGAAATCCATGCCGTTAGCCACGAGTTTCGACCTTACATCGGCTGTGACAGGCAGCAGTCGGTCGAGACCGGCGATGGTGATGGCGAGGTTGGCATAGTGCTCACTGCGTGAGGTGCTGTAGAGTACAAGTCCTTTCACCTCGTCCTTGAAGAGATCTACCATATTATAAGGTGTAGATTCCGACACTGGCGAGACGCGTAGTGTGTGGGCAGAAGGCCATGTGTTGCGTGGTTCCTCGTTGTGGTTGTAGAGGAGGATACGTGGACGGGTGCGATTGATGATGCCCTGCAGGGTGCAGAACATCGCACGCTCTGGATCGCTGAGCGATGCAGCGGGCATATCGAGCGAGCGCACGGTGGCTGCCGGTTCAAGGAAATAAGGCAGCAGATGGTCGTCGGACCAACTGATTTCATCTGCCTCGAGAATACGGTCGCCGGAACTGTTGAGGTCGTATGAGGCTTCGTCAAAGGTTATCTTTTCCACCTGACTGACATCGGTACGGACGGCAGCACCGTTGGTGGTTTTAACGATCATTGTTGTTGGTTGCTGTGCCCATAGGTGCGATGCTGCAAAAAGGGCTGTTGCAAGAAGGAAAATCTTTTGCATTGTTGTTTAGAGTTTGATTTTTGTTGCGAATGAGCCTACTTTGATGATGAACACGCCGGTGCCGAGGGTAGAACGGTTGAGTTGCAGTTCACCTCCAGCAACATCCGGTGCTGGAATGCTACGGCCATCGACGGTATATACGCGTGGCTTCACTCCCTCTGGGATGCCACGGAGGAGTGCTCCACCGTCTTGCAGCACATAAGAGAAGCCATGGACAGGTGCGATGGCTGTATATTCGCGAGCATCGCCAAAGATGATCTCGGCAATATCGGTGATTTCAAACTCTACGGTTTCCAAGGATGACTTGACGCGGAGTTTGCCACTGGTGATGGTGACAACGGGATTGGTCTCAAAGAGTACGCCCACGGTTTCACCGCCGAGGGTTTTAACCATAAGTCCCTGACCGCCCTGTTCGACAGTAAGGAAACTGATCTCATCGAGTTCAACGACACGAGTCTGCGAGGTTGTGCCATCGGTTTTCTGGATGTTGATGACTTTCTCCTGTGCCATGCCCGAGAGTGTGCAAAGGAGAAGCGTCACTGCTAAAAGAATCTTTCTCATTATTATATTAATTTTCAATTATCCACTCGGCTTCGCCATCGCTATCGCCAAATTTACTCTTTCTGGACAAAGGTAAGAATTTCTTTTCTAATTACCAAAGAAATTCTGCCGGAATGAGGGGATTATCAATAATATTGTTTAATTTTGCAAGTGAAAAGCATTAATATGTACAAGTTTCGCAAGTTCCGCTCGGCTATTCCGCTTGGCTTGCCAAGAACTCGTAAGTGAAAAGTGAAAAATTAGAAT
>JAZQOD010000141.1:0-8181 GCA_045627685.1 Prevotella sp.
TGTGCCTGGGGTGTTGGTATCGAGGAAGAAACCGTCAGAGATAGACTCGCCTCCGAAACCACCATCGAGATAGTAACCTGTGTCATGAGACGATACAACATAGTCAAGACCACGGGTACCAAGCTGCGAACGTGTTGTCCACTCCGAGGTCACACGGTCGTTATTCTGAAGCCACATTCCTGACTCCACATTATAAATATATACTTTATCTTTTGTTGTTGCTTCAGAAAGGGTTATACCGGTGTATGGACTCTTTGGAGCTACAAGAATCTTCCAGAACGAACGAGGGTTGGATCCTGCATTTGCACCAAACGACTGCACGAAACCACCTTCATTTGGGTTCCAGTTCAAACCTACAGTACCACCATCCTTGAAATCTGTCTTATTTCCATTATCCGTAGACGCAACGCCAAAGACATTAGCACCATAAGTACAATTGTTGATACCCTGGGCAAGAAGCACCTTGAACTCTACAGGCTCATCACCCATAACAACCTTTGAATTCAAAGCCTGCTTAGATGTCTGGATGTAACGCCCCGTAACAGTGTTCTTGATATAGTAGCAGTTCTCTTTATTTGTTGGTATGAATTCCCAGAATGAGTTTTCATCCATGGCACCGATACCTACATTGTCTCCACTATTGTCAAGGATATACCCAGGCACAGCATCAGTGCTCTGGAAATTTGCGATTGTGTAGATTCTACCTACATTTACTTGTGCTGATGCTGCAACTGCAAAGAGCAACATCAATAACGAGATAAATTTTCTTTTCATAAAAATTATTGATTTATTGATTTAGGATTTTTTTGCAAAGTTATGACTACATAATTATATATTAAGGGAAAAATGTTCCGAATAATAGAAATTATCATCTATCACCATATTTTTTTTGATTTAATAAAAAAAACGTACGGTTTCATCGTTCTTTATCCCATGGATTACGGAATTCAACATCCATTCCCGCACCCTTGTCTCCTTGCGACTTCATCCAGGCATGAAGAGCCTTCGACATCTTTCTTATTCGCTTGGCGTATTGCGGATTATCAGCAAGGTTATTGAGTTCCCAAGGGTCGGTAGCAAGATCGTAGAATTCT
This sequence comes from Prevotella sp., assembly GCA_045627685.1. Lineage (GTDB taxonomy): Bacteria > Bacteroidota > Bacteroidia > Bacteroidales > Bacteroidaceae > Prevotella. The sequence goes on from JAZQOD010000141.1 coordinate 1,095, forward strand.
ATGGCCGGACGACTGACAAACCTGTCAACAAGCCACTTGGCATTCTCATCGCTCTTGGCTGTTATCAACCACGACTGCCAACGATTATCACCCTTTGCCATCATGTGCTTCTCGTGGTATTTATTCTCTGGCGAGAGATTCTCAATGAGTTTATAGCGTTTGTCCTGAATGCTACGAATAGGATAAGCCGGCCCTTCCGGAATGTTATTATGTATACCATAAACCCACTTTCGCTTATCCTTATCCTTACCAAGGAACACATCAAGCTGACTCACACCATCAAGTTCCTTCATGGTTTTTCCTCCAGCAACATCAATCATAGTAGGGAGAATATCCTCATATTGTACAAGTGCATCACTTACACTTCCTGCTTCAACCTTACCAGGATAGCGAACAATCATTGCACTTGACTGACCATAGTGATAGCACGTCCACTTACCAAATGGCAACTGCGGTCCCTGCTCACTCAAAAGAATTACTATGGTGTTCTCATCTGCACCAGCATCCTTCAATGCTTTCATCGTCATTCCTACCTCATCATCAAAAAGACGAATCTCGGCCAGATAGTTAGTGTAATCCTTACGAGTCTTTTCATTATCTACACAATTAGGCGGAAGCACTACCTTACTGGCATCAAACTCAGAAGGATCACCAGCATCCCATGGCATATGGGAGTTGATACTGCAAACAAAGAGACAGAATGGTTGCTCCTTGTCGCGCTTCATGAATTCCAAAATACCATCTGACGTAGAGAGGGCAGGATGAGAGGCAATACAATTTGGTTCAAAACCTAGAATATTCTCAAAACTATAAATCTCTGGCTGACGCACCGGATGATCTTTTCCTGTACGACCTACACGATAGCCCAACTCAGAGAGATACTGTGTTACAGACTTTGTACCTGGGAATGTAGCCTTGTGATTCTGATATGAGCCATGGTGTATCGGATACAACCCCGTGTACATCGAAGCTCTGATGGGAACACTCATTGCCATTGATGCATAGTTGTTGGTCATCATCATACCCTCACTGGCCACACGGTCGATATTCGGCGTCGAAACATTCTGGCCACCATAGCAACCAAGCTCACAACGAGCCATATCATCAGCTATTATCACTAAAATATTCGGCTTTTCCTGAGCAAAAGCACTCGCCACACCTACAGGAATAAAAGCCATACATAAACTTAGGTTCTTTTTTTTCATATTTATCTTTGTTATTAATTTTCAGCAAAGTTACACCGCAAAGAGCAATAACAATGGTAATAATGTTCCGAATAATAGATTTGCCGGATGAACCAAAATCTTTACTAAAAATTATATTTTTTACAGATAAAAAATCACTCTTGATCGATTTCCTTGAGGAGTTCTTCGACGGCGGCTTGGAGTTGGAGGTCAACACCTTGCACTACTGTCTCGGGACGGTTCAGCACATAGATGTCTGGCTCTAACTGGGTGTTCTCCAAGTAACTGCCGTCTGGCAACTGATAACCGATGACTGGTACGCCGAAGACAAGACTCTCATCTTGCATTGTCTCCCAGTTGACGGAACTCATGGTGCCTGGCACTGGGGAACCGACGAGTTTGCCGATTTTCTTGTGACTGTAAACCCATGGGGTGCCGTGGGCATTGCTGTAGTTGCCTTCTGCCTGAATCATTATCGATGGGTGGTTGTAACGGCGCGATGGCATGTCGCATACCTCACGGCCACGAATCACCTGAGTGAAGTAATGCTCGCCGGAGAAGAGTATCTCAATGTCCTCGTGCAGGCGACCGCCACCGTTATGGCGTGTGTCGATGACGATTCCTTCCTTCTCGTTGTACTTGCCGAGGATGTCGCTATATACAGAACGGAACGAGGCGTCGTTCATGCCCTGGATGTGCACATATCCGAGACGACCGTGAGAGAGACTGTCAACGGCTTCACGGCGACTCTTTACCCAACGGTCGTAGAGGAGTGTGTTCTGCTTTGAATTGCTGATAGGCAGCACTACTTCCTCTTTCTCGCCTGCCTTACCCTTGAACGCTACAAGGGTCTTCTTGCCTGTCTGGAGGTTGAGCAACTGTGAGATATCGGTGTCGGCGGTGAGTGGCTGTCCGTTGATGGCGGTGATGACATCGCCTACCTGAAGCTTGCTGTCGGCACGGTCGAATGGTCCACCTTCAAGGATGTCGGCGACAGTGTATCCCTCGCCTGGCTGTGTGGCGTAGATAAGACCGAGCTGGGCTGTGACATCTGGGTTGGATGGCTGATGATAGTAGCGACCACCGGTGTGCGACACATTCAACTCGCCGAGGATTTCGGAGAGGAGTTCCTGATAGTCGTAGTTGTTGGCGATATGTGGCAGGAACTTTGCGTATGTCTCGACCATCATCGGCCAGTCGCAACCGTTATAGTCGGTGCGGAAGATCTTCTTCTCTATCTGCTTTGCCATGTGGCGGTACATATACTCACGCTCTGCCTGGAGGTCGAGGCGCATCTTTGCAGAATAGCTGATATTGGTGCGCTTGTCGCTCTTACCGTCGATCTTCACCATCTTGTCACTGCCGAGGGAATAGATATTGCCGTCCTTGTCCATCAGGAGTGACGCCGAACCGGTGTTGCTCTTGTCGAGGAGCTCTGTCTCGTGCTTGCGGAGGTTCATCTTCCAAAGGTCGTAGCCGTCCTCGAAGGCTGCATAGTAATACAGGTTCTCTCCGTTCTTATCGACAATGGCATCGCCCATGTGACTTGAGTTTGGTGTTACACGCACGATACGGTCGGCCAGTCCCTCGAATTCTATCTCAATTGGCTCCACCTTGTCTTTGTCGTCGTCGGCAGCCTTATCGTCTTTCTTACCTTTCTTCGACTTCTTAGCGGTGTCGGCCTTCTCGTCTTTCTCGTCTTTCTTGTCTTTGTTCTTTTCCTTCAGCTCCTTCATCAGGGCGTAGTCTTCTTCCGACAGGCGATACTTGTCGTAGGCGTCTTGTGTGAGGAATGCAAGGAATGCATCGTCCTGACTGCCCCATGAAGCGTGGCTACGCATACCGTAGCGCTCACTCTCGAAGAGCACTGCCTTGCCGTCCATCACCCATCGTGGCGAATGACTCATATAGGCACTCTCGGTGATAGGGTGTATCTCACCGCCATCGACACTGACGATGCCCTGGTCGGTGTATGGATCGCGCTTGTGGGCGATGAAGTTGAGCACAAACCACTTGCTATCCGGGCTCCACTCAAACTCGAACTGTCCGTCCTGGTCGAACCACATACTGCCGTCGGTGACTTCGGTAACTTGCTTTGTAGCAAGGTCAACGACCATAAGTTTTATGCGGTCTTGGATGAAGGCAATCTTCTTGCCGTCAGGACTGTACTTCGGCCAACTGCGCTCTACATCGGCACTAGGAAGGAGCACCTCCTCGTTGATGACAGTAGCGTTGGAGAAGTTTGGATCATCCTCACGACCGATGGTGGCGATATACAACTGCCAGTTGCCGTCGCGCTCGGATGAATATACAAGACTGCGACCGTCAGGGGCGAAACTAACGCCTCGCTCTGCACCGGCAGTCTGGGTTATCTGCTTTGTTGTGCGATATTCGGTTGATGTGACGAACACCTCGCCACGTACCACCAAAGCCACCTCCTTACCATCGCTGCTCACCGTTGCCTCATCGGCTCCTGATGAGAACGACAGGTCGGCTATCTGCGGACCATCGTCGCGTGTGAGGGTGATAGCCACCTTCTGTGGTTCGCCCCCTACCCTCTGGGTGTAAATCTCTCCGTCGTAGGTGAAGCACATCAAGCCCTTTGCCTCAGAGAGGAAGCGCACCGGATGGGTGGTGAAGTGGGTAAGTCCCCCAACCAGCCCCCCAGCCCCCAAAGGGGGAGTATTAGACGGCAGGTCCAAAGAATAGACATTCATGCTGCCGCCGTTGCGCTCTGAGAGGAAGAGCAGACGGCCGTCGGAGGTGCATACAGGGTTGCGGTCCTCGCCAGCATGATTGGTGAGGTTGGTGTGGTTGCCGGTAGTGGCATCATAGAACCATATATCGCGGGTGATGCTCGAGGTGTGGTGCTTACGCCACTCGTCCTCGTAGCCTTTCTTATCCTGATAGAAGAAACTCTTGCCGTCGGGAGCCCATGAGAGCATCTCGGCAGGAGTGCCCAGCACTTGCTGTGTGCGACCGCCGTTGGCTGCCACCTTATATAACTCAGGCAGGCGCGACGAAGGGAACATCACGCTTGTGGCAGGATCCTGGATGGAAGCACCGAAATACACATCCTTCCCGTCGGGCGAGAAAGCCTGTGGTATCTCCTCGGCACTGTTGTAGGTGAGGCGACGTGCTGCACCGCCCTCGCTCGACATGACGAAGACATCCATATTACCGTGGCGGACGCTGGCAAAGGCAATCTGAGTGCCATCGGCGCTCCACACCGGAGATGACTCGTAGGAGTCCTGGGTGGTGAGTTGCACGGCAGTACCACCGTTCACTCCAACCTTATAGATATCACCTTTATAGCAGAAGGCTATATGCTGTCCGTCGGGGCTTATCTGTACATCACGAAGCCACAGCGGATTCACCGCCTGGGCGTTGACAATTTCGCACGAAAAGAGGGCAACAAGTGCCGAAAAAAAGAGTTTTTTCATTTAGTTGATTGAATTTTGATACAAAAATACAATATTTAATTCAAAAATCAACAAACTTGAGGGAGAAATTTTTCTGTTTTACAGAAATAACGATAACGGAAACTATTTTTTATTTTTTAAAACGCAAATAACCGTAAATTTTCGTGAATAATTATATTCGCTCTCCAAGGCATTTCAACGTCCTCCCCCGGATGGTCTCCCTCCCATTACGGGGAGGGCTGGGGAAGGGTCTCCTTAGAATTTATACCCAATATTGAGATACGCGCCCCCGGATTTTGTGACATTCGACCAGTTGAGGTTAAGTTCTATCGGGCCGGCTGGGGTTTTGTAGCCATAGCCGACGGCACCACCGAAGAGGTTCTTCTGCGAGAAGATATCGATGAGCGTCGATGAACCGAAACCGTAGTTGAACTGGGCAAAGAGGTAGTTATTGGTGGTGAGATGCTGACGGAGGTTCAGACCACCGATAATGAGATGGTTCTGGGCTATCTGGTAGTAGTTGATACCAGCGAACGACAGTTGCTGATCGACATAATGGCCGAAACTGTTGATTCCTCCGATGAAGTTGCACAGACTGAGATATGTGTTGTTGTCCTGAACGAAGCGTCCTTCGACACTCGGGTTGAGGATGGTGGAACTGCCCAGCGGTATCGCCATGTGCCAATAGCCCTCGACGATGTTCACACCGCCATCATCGGCGAAGGAATAGCCGTTGTCGGTGGCGTAGTTATATCGCACGAGCCATTTCATACCACGGGTAGGCAACAGACGCGAGTCCTGATTGTTGAAAGCCACCGAAGCGTAGTATTTCATCGTGCGCTCTTTTTCAGCCAACTGATTCAGCGATGCCCAGTTGTCGGCAATGAGCAGGTCTTTGGAATGGACATACGAGAACTCTGCTCCGAAGTTGAGCATTATCATCTGCCACGAGCGAGAGAAATCCAGTCGCACGCGATGCTTGCGGTACGCTATATCTGCCACACGCTTGCCTTCGTTGTAGAGTTTCGTCTCAGAACTCGTGAAGCCATAACGCAGTTCCACGTTCCACCTCTTCCATGGCGACACACTCGTGTAGAGCTGTCCTTCGATGCGCTTTCCCAGTCGTGCCGTTGCTCCAAAACGGAGATGGTTAGAATGCTTCATCTCGTATTCACCGCCCAAGAGGAGCGATGCCAGTTCCTCGTTGTCGAAGCGGGCACCGACACCCACAAAACTTGCTTTCTTATGACGGGTGTAGATAGTAGAAGGAGGGGTGAAGGTGTCATATTCGATTTCGACGGTTTTCGGTGCTCGTTCCACTGTTGGCAACGGACCGTATTGCTCGAGTTTACGGCGCAAATCGGTCAGTTCCTCCCATTTTCCACGCGCCGCCTCCTCGCCATGAACAAGGAGGGTGTCGATGGCTTTGTCATAGAAACTCGCTGCGGAGTAGCCTTCCACATCGACATGCATAAACACATCAGCATCGTCTTTGTTGTCCTCGAGTTTGTTGGCACACGCCATATCGAGCACCTGCATGAGAACATCGATGGTGGAATGGATATCATCGTATTTATGATTCTCATTGCCCACATTGATACCAATGACATAGTCGGCACCCATCTGGCGAGCCACATCAACAGGGAAGTTGTTCTTCAGTCCTCCATCGACGAGCACCATGCTATCCACCTTTACAGGAGGGAACACTCCCGGTATCGACATGCTTGATCGCATAGACTCGGCAAGGATGCCTTTACGCATCACCACCTCGCGGTTGTTGGCGATATCCGTGGCAATGCAGGCAAACGGTATCGGCAGGTCATCGTACGACATCGGTGTGAGATGGTCGGCAGTGAGTTCGCTCAACAGATACGACACACTGTTGCCTTTGAGCAGTCCACCCTCGATGACCTCGAACGGTGATTTCTCGAAGGCGATATTCACCATGTAAGGTTCGAGTTTCTGTTTCAGTTCGAGCGTGCGGCGACTTCTCTCCACCTTGTCGGTGAGCAGTTCCATCCAGTTCTGGCTCGTCACGATGCTATCCAACTGTGCCGTGGTATATCCCGAGGCATAGAGACCACCCACGAGGGCTCCCATGCTTGTACCCACGACCATATCGACGGGAATGCCAGCCTCCTCGACAACCTTCAGGGCTCTGACATGCGCCACGCCCTTCGCACCACCACCGCTGAGCACCACAGCGACCTTAGGGCGCTTTTCTTTAGCAAGCGCCCCACCGGCTACCATTGCAAATATCAGAACGAGAGAAAAAATACGCTTCATATACTGCTACTTCATTATTCAAAAGCAAAGATAGTACAAATTAACGAAATAACAAAATAACGAAGTAACGAATTAACGAGGTAACGAAAATAAAAATATCGCACGAATTTAAAGAATTATAAGAATTATTTATTTTGTCAACGAATTCTTCTGCACTCTTTGGAGAGAAGCGCCACCCTACGGGATGTTGAGCGG
>JAZQOD010000142.1:0-2546 GCA_045627685.1 Prevotella sp.
CTTGCCCTCTACCGACTCATTCACAATCGCTATCCATACGTAGAGCTGCAACTATTGAAATGCAAGAACGTGGTGCCGATACTCATCGTTGTTACATTGGCAGAACTGGCTTTCGGTGCGGAGCACACGCTTGAGGAGATACTCTACACCGAGGTCGTAGGGCTTGAGGAACTGACCAAGGAGAATCAGTACATGTGGGCTTTGCCGGGAATGTTTCTTGGCATCGCACTAGACTTGTATTGGCTGAAACTTCAGAAGTGGAAAGTGTGGAAGTTGATAGGCATCGCTTTCCTGTCCATCTTCGCCTACGCCCTGCTCATGTACTCTACTATAGGCATGGACGTGAACATCGAGCAATACCGACTGGCTATCATGCTTCGTGGCTTTGGTTATGGCATCCTTGCCCCAACCCTGATGTGGGCGTTGAACGAGTCGGTGCCAAGTCTTGAGTTGTTCTTCATGGGATTGTTTGTATTCAACATCGTTCATATGTATTTGGGTGGTGCCATGGGATATGGTTTCTATACTACTATCTTCTCGCATTTCCTTAACGAGGATATGATGTACTATGGTCGCCAGCTGACACTCACCAACCTGGATCTCTCCCATTTCAATTTTGGAGAATTCATGAGTGGACGCTACCTGCACTCTATGATGCTTGTGGCAATAAAGCAAGTATATGGCTATGTCATCTGGTTCTCCCTGCTATTGGCATCCATCTTCCTGTTGTGTGATATTCCTGCCGTCAGGACAAATATAAGGAAAGTTCCGCGATGGTCTGTATTTGCTATTGAGTATTTGGCTGGAAAGCGTAAAGGTGTGTAATAATAAACAATGCCTTTTTTGTGACAATGGTTCTATCGGCTCTGCCCCATAATTTTTCCTTGCATTATTGCCAATTCAAATATTTTCATTATCTTTGCATCAAACAAGGAATGGACAATGATATGAGAACAAAATTGTTGTTGATACTGGCTACGGCATGGTGTGCAGTGGCTGTGATGGCTAAAGGTAAGGTGTATGATGTGGCTGCATACGTGTGGCCAGCGTATCATGATGATGCCCGATGGCATGAGATTGGTATCTTTCCCGATGGCAAGGGCGAATGGGAAAGCGTGTATAATGCTGTGCCGAAGTTCGAAGGGCATCGCCAGCCAAGGGTTCCGCTGTGGGGATATTTCGATGAGACTTCGCCAAAGGTGCAGGAGATGATAATAGACAAGGCGACAAAATATGGGGTGAATACCTTTATCTTTGACTGGTATTGGTATGAGAACCGCCCGTTTCTCGAAGATGTGCTGGACAAAGGCTTCCTTGGAGCCAGGAATAATGAGAAGATGAAGTTCTACCTGATGTGGGCAAACCACATGGCAACGGCTTATTGGGACCGACATGAGGCCGACAAGGGGAAGTACTATTGGCGTGGAGAGGTGACCAGAGAGGTGTTCGATGGGTTTGTTGATCACTTGATTGAGGACTATTTCGGTCGTCAAAACTATTACACCATCGACGGTAAACCTGTGTTTGCCATCTACGAGGTGGGTACCTTCATCAATGGTATGGGAGGCATTGATGAGGCCCGCGAGGCTCTGGAGCATCTGCGACGTGAATGCGTGAAGGCTGGTTTGCCTGGCGTTCATCTGCAGGCTATCCTCTGGGATGCTTTGCCTGAGACGGCATCACGCAATCCTGAGGACAAGAGTCACAACAAGGATAACACGCTCAAGGCTCTGGGCTTCGACAGCGTGACCAACTACCAGTGGTGTCATCTGGTGTCGCCGACGATGGATTACCAGCAGTGGGGAGAGCAAGGACAGGCATTCTACGAACAGTATGACCGAGAAATGTCGGTACCGTATTTTCCACATGTGTCCATCGACTGGGACAACAACCCTCGTTTTCCTGGACCAGCCCAAGGTTGTGTGACGGGTGTCACGCCACAGAAGTTCGAGACATTCCTCCGCCGTGCAAAGGATTATGTTGGCGCTCATCCGAACCAGCCGCCTCTGATTACTATCAATGCATGGAACGAATGGTCGGAGGGTAGTTGTCTGGAACCTGACACCTACTACAAGTACGGTTTCCTGAAGGCTGTACGCAGAGTATTCAAGTGATCATTCAGCAATCAGGATTGTACCATTATGAGATATTTAGTTGCTTTATTGCTTTCTGCTTTTGCTATCACTGCTTCGGCGCAGTATCGGGCGGATGAATTCATTAATCCTCCGATGGAGTATCGTCCGGTGCCATTGTGGTTCTGGAACAATGACCATGTTCAGGAACAGCGTATGCTCGAGGAACTGACGGCAATGATCGAGAAGGATTTCTATGGTGGGGCTGCCATACTGCCTTTCGGCGAGAGGTTCCAACCGGAGTATTTGTCAGAGGAGTATTTCAACCTGTATGGCAAGGCCATAGAGAAGGCTCGAAGCATGGGGGCACACATGTCGGTGTATGATGAGTTTGGATTTCCGGCGGGTAGCATGGGGGCTATCAATGGCGAGGGGGTGACACGATTCATGAACCGTCATCCGGGGCATACTGTC
>JAZQOD010000143.1:0-4702 GCA_045627685.1 Prevotella sp.
GTTTGCTGCCCACCATTGCCTTGAGCATGAACGGGATGTCGGCATCGATGGTGAGTTTCATCTTCGACTGGTAGTCAGTGACAGGGAGAGTCTGAATCCAGAGGTTTGCCTTGATAGGCGACTGCTCGGTTTCGAACTTCACGCATTTGCCCTCCTCGCGGTCGATGATCCGCATACTGATGGTGCCAACCATAGGAGCCTGTACACCAATGCTGTCGTTGGTCAGTGCGATGTTCTGCAGACTTTCGATAGCACTCTCGTGGCCAGCCTCGCGTATCTTCTCACGGACAACCTCATCGTTCTGTATGCGCTCAATGAGCGGACGCAGATTCTCGAGGTTTGCCAGTGTAGAATAAACACGCTCTACCGGAGCGTTGATGTATTTGATTTCGCTTGATTCCTTCATATCTATTATTCCTGCTTCCAAGTTGATGGACTCTTGCGCCACTCTTTCAGAACCTCGATATCCTCGGCACTGATATAACCGATTTCAGCAGCGATCTCTGTTGTAGCATCATAGTCGCAGATGGTGATGAGTTTCACGCCAGCCTCCTTGAAAGCCTCTTCGGCAACAGGGAAACCGTAGGTGTAGCTTGCCACCATACCGATGACCTCATAGCCAGCCTTGCGCAAAGCATCGACAGCCTTGAGCGAAGAGCCACCAGTAGAGATGAGATCCTCGACAACGATAACCTTTGAACCTTCAGGGATGGTACCCTCAATCTGGTTGCCCATACCGTGATCTTTTGGTTTTGGACGAACATAGCAGTAAGGCAACTGCAACTCCTCAGCAACGAGAACGCCCTGAGCGATGGCGCCAGTAGCAACACCAGCCACGGCGGTAGCCTCAGAGAAATGCTCATGGATGAGATGTACCAACTCTTGCTTTACGAAAGAGCGGATCTCAGGGTAAGCGAGAGTCTTGCGATTGTCAGTATAGATTGGTGAACGCCAACCCGAAGCCCATGTGAAAGGTTCGTTTGGCTGTAACTTGATAGCCTTGATACCGAGTAGTTTTTCTGCGAAAAGTTTTTTGATTGGATCCATAATTACATTTATGATTTATGATTTAATGATTTTTTGATAAAAGAGGATTATAGAGGATGCAAGAGGATTATAGAGGATGCTCCCTCAATAATGAGGGAGAAGGGGACAGGGAGAGAGGCGGACATCTTAGAAGAAGGAGCACCGGAGAAGGGGTTATCGGGTGCCGAGGGTGTAGGAGATTGTGCCGCCGGCGGCGATGGCGCTGTGGTTGATGCGCATTGATGGCTGTTTCTTTCCGTTGATGCTGACGCTCTTAACATAGTCGCCAGTGCCCTTTGTCTCGATGACAAGACGGTCGGAACCGTAGTACTTTGGATCGAGATGGATGGTAACCTTTGAGAAGGTTGGGGTGGTGAGGGTGTACTCAGGAACTCCCGGACAGTCAGGATAGAATCCCATCATAGAGAACATTGCCCAGCACGACATTGTACCAGTGTCGTCGTTGCCAGGAATACCCCAAGGCTTGTTGAGGAAATACTCAGCCAGCAGTTCCTTGACAAGTTTCTGGGTGCGCCATTCCTCGCCCTTGAAATAAGAGAAGAGGTAAGGGTAAGCGATGTCAGGTTCGTTGGCAGGATCATAGTTCTTGCGGTCGAAGACACTCTGCAGATGATCAACGAACTTCTTCTTGCCACCCATCAGTTTGCACAAGCCCATGATATCGTGAGGCACATAGAAAGTATAGTTCCATGCGTTACCCTCGTGGAAGCCCGGTGATGGTTCGAAGTTCTCGCCCTGCTTAGGGTCGAAAGGCTCGTAGAACTTGCCCTCCTGAGTGATAGGACGCAGTGTGCCGTACTCCTTTGAGAAATAATGCTTGTAGCCCATAGACTGCTTATAGAAACGGTCGGCATCCTCCTTGTGGCCCAGAGCACGCGCGAAGGTGGACAGAGCATGATCAGCAACATAATATTCGAGAGCATGAGACACCGAGTTGTCGTATTGGCTCTCCATAGGACAGTAGCCACGCTTGATGTACTCGTCGATATCAGGACGCACTGGGTTATCCTTGCCCGGGGTAGTAGCCGACTTTACCATAGCCTCGTAAGCCGTCTCCACATCGAAGTCGCGGAAGCCCTTCATCCATGTATCCACGATGATAGGTAAGGCAGGGTCGCCCTCCATTTCCATTGTCTCGCGACCGTAGAGTTCCCATTTAGGCAACCATCCCCACTCCTTATACATATTGATAAAGGTGTCGATCATGTCCATCTGCTTGTCAGGGAACAGCAGAGTCATCATCTGATGCACATTGCGATAAGTATCCCAGAGAGAGAAGACGGTATAGCGGTTGCGGGAAGTCTTGCCCGTAGTCTCATGTTCCATGATAGGATATTCGCCGTTCACATCCTGGAGGATTCCCGGATGGATGAGCATGTGGTAGAAAGCAGTATAGAAGACAGTCTTCTGGTCGGCAGTGCCACCCTCCACCTCGATGGTAGAGAGGATATCGTTCCAACTCTTGTAGGCCTTCTTCTCAGCATTGTCGAAAGAAAGACCAGTCTGTTCCTTGTCAAGGTTTTCGCGAGCATTCTCGATGCTTGTGAACGACACACCCATGCGAACCTCGATCTGTTCGCCGTCGGTAGTGTCGAAATCGAACCACGCGCCGATATCATCGCCCGAGATGTCACGACGATAGCCAGTATAGAGTTTGTACTTGCCCGCAGTATCATCCCAAGCAGCCTCCGCTGTCATAGGACGCATCTTCTTCCAGTAGCCGCTCTTCTTAGGAGCCTTGCTCAGACGCATCACGAAGTAGATAGGGAACACACTCTGTGGGAAATAGCAGAAAGTGCCCAGCAGTTTTGTTCCCTCAATCTCGCGGTCGCTGACAAACTTCATTGTTGCACCAGTCTCGTTGGTAAGGCCCTCGCCCAGGTTGAGGAGGATATGCGACTCGCCTGCAGGGAAGGTGTAACGCTCGATGCTGGTACGAGGAGTGGCAGTCAGTTCCGCCTTGATGCCGTACTTGTCGAGAGTGGCGGTGTAATAGCCCGGACGCGACACCTCGCCAGAGTATTTACTGCCGTAGTTGTGGTAGTCGACATCCAGTTTGCCTGTAGTAGGCATGGTGAGCAGCGAACTCGTCTCAGGGCATCCCACGCCACTCATGTTCACATGAGCAAAGCCAGTGAGGAAGCAGTTGGTGACATCATAAGGAGTGCTCCACCAGCGAGAGTCCTTATCGAACTTATTGTCAGCAGAGCCCATTACATTGAATGGAGTTACAGACATAAGTCCCTGTGGGCAGATAGCGCCAGGGTTGCATGTACCGAAATTAGTTGTGCCGATAAATGGGTTGACATAATCAGCAGGTTGCTTCTCTGCCCAAACCATTGTAGCAGAAGCAACAGCGAGAATCAAGGAGATAATTTTTGCTTTCATACCCCAAAATTAAGATAAAAAGGCGAGATATCCAAACTTTCCTTCAATAATTTGTGTTATTACACAAAAAACGCCCAAGTTCACTGCAGAACTCAGGCATTTTTATCTTTTAGGGACCTCGGGAAAAGCCGAGGGGACGGTGGTTGCTTTTTTTGGACCTCGGTCGGAAACCGAGGGAACGGTGGTTGCTCTTTGGAACCTCGGGAAAAGCCGAGGGAGCGGTGGCGGGGATTAGCCCACCTGGCTGCCAGGCTTCACCTCCTTAGAGGTTGTTGTTACAGACAGAGTGCCATCGTAGTTGACAGCCGAGAGAATCATACCCTGACTCTCTTCGCCCATCATCTTGCGAGGTTCGAAGTTGGCAACAAACAGCACCTGCTTGCCAACCAGTTCCTGAGGATCCTCATAGTAGGCAGCGATACCCGAGAGGATAGTACGGCCATCCTTGGTACCATCGTCGATGTGGAACTTCAGGAGTTTCTTCGACTTCTTAACTTTCTCGCAAGAAGTAACAAGGCCTACACGGATGTCGAGTTTCTCGAAATCATCGAAGCTGACATTCTCCTTGATAGGTTCAGGCTCGTAGTTTGCAGCCTCGTTAGCCTTCTTTGTATCCTCGAGTTTCTGGAGTTGAGCCTCGATGACGCTATCCTCGATTTTCTCGAAGAGCAGTGATGGTTCTGCCAACTGATGACCAGCCTTCAGGAGATCGGTGCTGCCGAGGCTCTCCCACTCGAATGAATCGAGGTTGAGCATCTCGCGGAGTTTCTTGCTTGAGAAAGGCAGGAATGGTTCGAAGGCGATGGCGAGGTGGGCAACCAACTGGAGTGAAACGAAGAGGATAGTCTTCACACGCTCAGGATCAGTCTTCCAAACCTTCCAAGGTTCGCACTCAGTGATGTATTTATTACCAATACGAGCCAGGTTCATTGCCTCCTTCTGTGCATCGCGGAACTTGAACTGATCGAGCAAGGTCTCTACATTGGTCTTAACATCGCCGAACTCGGCGATGGTTTGTTTGTCGACATCAAGCAGTTCGCCACAAACAGGAACAACACCATCGAAATACTTCTTTGTAAGTTGGAGAGCACGGTTTACGAAGTTGCCGTAGATAGCCACCAGTTCGGAGTTGTTGCGCTCCTGGAAGTCTTTCCATGTGAAGTTATTGTCCTTAGTCTCAGGAGCGTTGGCAGTGAGAACATAACGAAGCACATCCTGCTTTCCAGGGAAGTCAACGAGATATTCGTGGAGCCATACAGCCCAGTTG
>JAZQOD010000144.1:0-2422 GCA_045627685.1 Prevotella sp.
CAGGCGACAAGGATAAGCCCCCCAACCCCCGAAGGGGGAGCAAGCGAGGGGATTTATAACCTTGCGGGACAGAGAACGACCATCACGGGACATGGGATTTATATTATTAAAGGGAGAAAGAGGATTCTATAGGAAGCAAGAGGACGAGGGCTCGGGCATTAAATGCCGAGCATACGAACGACATATACGGAGGAAGAACGAGCAAATGGACGACATATACGGAGGAAGAACGAGCAAATGAACGACATATACGGAGAAAGAACGAGCATACGAACGACATATACGAAGGAAGAACGAGCAAATGGACGACATATAAGATAAGATAACAGAACAGAACAGAAGAGAACAGAAGAGAAGATAAGAAAAAAAAATAAAAACAAGATAAATGAAACGACTATTATTAGCATTCTGCCTGGTGGTTACAGCGATGAGCATGATGGCGGAGAAGGGAACACTGGTGTTGAGAACACCAAGGGAGTATCAGGTGTTGTATATATCTGCTAACGGCAAATGGGCTACAGGTATATACTTCGACCTAATGTATAGCACCTACGCCTTCAGATGGAACCTGGAATCAGGTGAGATAAACCTGCTCTCGAATATCGAGAGTTCGGCACCTTCCGGTATCTCGAACGATGGTGTTGTGACAGGACAATATGCATCGCACGACCTTGCACCAAACGGTGCAGCAATTGATGCCCCGGGCTACTACGACACCCGATGGCATACACTGCCTATGAACGGACAGTTTATAGGAGGCAGTGAATTCGGAGTGAGCATGGGTGGCGGTATCTCGGGCGGTATCTCGCCTGACGGCCACTGGATGGGCGGAGCATCGTTCATCAACGGAAGCATGCACCCGATAATATGGAAAGACGGACAGGTGGATAAAGACCTGTGGGACGGTACGGAAGGTGTGCCATACTGCATCTCATCTGACGGTAAGCATATTGCAGGATGGAAGTATGTGCATGGCGACAACTACGGCACACGCTACGCCTGCATCTGGCGTGACGGCAACACAGAAGCCGAGGTGCTGAGTAACTACGGTTCACCATGGTGCACAGCACAGATGTTCTCGCCAAATGGTGAGAAACTGCTGATATGGGGCGGTTGGGCAGACCTCAACCCAGAGTCGGAGCCACTGGTGAAAGCCATCTACGACATGGAGACAAGAGAAGTGTCGAACCTGCGCACCATCTCCGACAATCCTGCCAACCACGGACTGACATCGATAGGCGATGACGGTACAATCCTGGGATATGAGCAAGACGAAGAAGGCATCGACAACCTTGCAACGATCTACAAGGACGGTGTGGGATATTGGGCCGTGGACTATCTCCGCGACAACGGTATCTACGACTTCTACAACGATCCGTATGTATATAATGAGGTGATGTCGGGATATAAGCCGTTCGTGACACGCAGTATGGGAATATCAGCCGATTCGAAGGCTATGGGATTCCTCTTCTACGAGCCAGAGGGATACTATCAGTCGTGTGTGCTCCTGCTCGATCAGGAGATAACACATCGCGCCCCTTGTGGATTGAAGGCACATCAGATGGATGGTGGAAAGGTGGTGCGTCTGGCATGGAGAAAGCCACTGACAAATGCAGAGAATGTGAGTAAGTATGTCATTTATCGCAATGGCGAGAAGGTGGAAGAGGTAGGCAGCACTACCCTACTCTACTTCGACACCAACGTGACACTCGGTAGTTACGACTACACCATCACAGCCGTTTACAACGACGGTACAGAGTCGGAGGCATGCGACATGGCATCAGCAACAGTGAGCGAGAAGGAGTGGGAACCGGTATATGCCGTGATGGCACGACAGATGGGTTTCAACAACGCTTCGATGATATGGAACAAGCCACTGACAAACAAGGTGAAGAAGAGTTATTACGACACCGAGGATGATATCATTGGTTTTGGTGCCGACAACCAGTCGTTTGAGTTGGCAGTATGCTTCGACAAGGAGGATATGGGCTTCTATCAGGGTAGCAGCATCACTGGTGTGACATTCTTCCCGATGTCAACACAGATGGGATGGAAGGCAACCGTCTATGAGATGGACGATGACATGAACCTCACCGTTCTCAAAGAACAGAGAATAACACAGGACCTTGTGTTGGGCGAATTGAATACTGTGACATTCGACACACCAGTGACTATCACAGGCGATAAGAAGATTGCTGTGGGAATAACTGCTAATGTGAGTGATTTGACAGCATCGAACAATGTGATTGGTATGGTTTATGGAAAATGCGTTCCGGGGAGAAGTGACCTGGTGCGCAATATCACTGCCAACGAGCAGAAGTTCTTCTCGTTCTATGACTACTCGCAGGATAATGCCGTAACAAACGAGACAGCGTGGGCGATTGCGATGATTATTGATAGCGATAGCGATGGCGATGGCGAT
>JAZQOD010000145.1:0-3336 GCA_045627685.1 Prevotella sp.
CACAATCAGCGTCAACTTATTGTTCTTTGAATCGTAGTGACCAATGAGACCTGACACATTCTTGTCGGCTTCCCACTTTGCTTTGTTGTCCTCAACGCTTACACCCACGTTGTTGTACTGAAATGTTTTCTTTTCCATAATCTAATAACTCAATTTTTAATAACTTAATTCAATTTGCTTAACTCAATACTATACCGCTGATCCCGGCGGCGGTCTTGTTTTACTTTTCATTTTTTTTGAATTTAGAGAAGTCGAATGCCAAAGACACCTCGAACTTCCAGATTGAAAAATAGAAATTTAACTTCATAACTACCTTTTTATTTATTATTGATTCTCTTTGTTGCACAAAAAAATGCGCCGCAACCAGTTTGATTTCTGATTGCGACGCAAAGTTCGTTATTTTTTTGCACCCAGAGAATAGGGGTAGTTTTCGGATAGGAAATAGGTAGGAATTAGATAGTAAAACCTATTATCGAAGTTCAGCGAGTCCCGTTTTCAGGGCATTTTGGTTGGTTTCATAGCCAAGGTACGGAATGATAGTCTCACGGAATGTTTTTGACTTCACATCCTGAAGATTAAGCACACGCCCATCAATCAACTGTCGAAGGAGTGACAGCAGTTCCGATGCCGATTGACATGTGCCCAAAGCCACAACAAACTTGTGGCGAGTCACATCGTCAAAGACATATTTCATAAGCGGCTTAGTATCCACCGCCTCTGCCTCTTCAGGCACACTACCGGCACTGCCCATGCCAACATTGTAAACCACCTTCGTAGCAGCAGGGTTGTTGCTCGAATTATCATAGAAATTCATTGTAATGGTATCTTTCTTATCCATAGGTTGATATATTGTTTTATAAAATGTCAAATCACTACAGCCCCATGACTGCTTCAATTCCTCAATGATTCTTATGTTCGCTATATATTTGAAATACTCCTCCAGAGCATCGAAGTCTTGCTCATTGTCGGTAATGAACTCCACCATGTCCTCGTCCGACAACATTCCGCACTCGTTATGGGCTATATATTTGTTGCCATACGGAGCAGAGTCCATCAGTTCGCTGAACATATATTGAAGCGTATCCTTCGCTGAACGGCGTTGCCTTTTCTTCTCAGCCTTTGTCTTCAATTCATCACGCTGATTGTCAATGCACATCGCCAGACGACGCCTGTAGTCGCTAAGCCACATTCTTTCTACATTCTCCTCCAGTTCATCTTCCTTACGCGCAGCAGCAAACAACCCCTCCACCAGTCTGTCAACCAGCATCAGCAGTTCTTTCAACATCTCAACTGCTTTATGGTAAGGCAGTTCGCACAACTCCAGCACTCGGTTCAGTCCTTTGGAAATATTCTCTCTCAGCACCTCTTTAAGATTCTCAAGAGCCTCCATCGTTCTGAAGTCCAGGCATACCAATCCATGCAGATGTCGCTTCGTAGCTTTCACCAGCACATCCATATTTCCGGAGTGACGGCAAAACTCCATGCATCCTGTGACCCATCCATACACCATCTTCGCCATCACACTGCGATCGGCAGTTCTCAGTCCATCAGCAGTGCCCATAGCCTCCACGCAACACGCCTGGAATGCCTCCAGTTCAATCTTACCCGAGAGCATATCACGCCATCGTCCTCTGTCCTCACGGCTCATACCACCCCCTTGGCACGCGGCATCACCGAGCACCTCATAGAGAGCATCCGAAAGGGTAAGAACAGTATTCATAATGTAAATGTATGTTTTATAGGATTCGATTATCATCGACCGGAATGGCCTGTAAATCTAGTATCCATTTTAATCTGTGGCAAAGATACGATAAACGCATGAAAATTCCAAATAAAAGCCTAAAAAAATTTTTCGCCAGCTTCACTCCAATGTAGAATCCATGGACATTTTCATGGATAAATGGCAAGGTGAAATATTTTTTTATATATTTTTTTGATGGTTTCTCTTCTTATAAAGTACTGATAATCAAGTTATTGTATCGTGAAAGTATATTTTTTGCAGTAAAAACACAAAAACCTTTTAATACACACGTTTGCACGCCCGCAAGAAAGATACATGTGTGCATATATATGTGTGTATATACACATGCGCATTTAAAAGGTTTTTCATTTTTTAGGCAAAAAAATATTTTTAGGCTCATAAAGTGTTGATTTGTAGATAGTTAGGTGGAAATTATGGGGTAAAAAAATATATAAAAAAATATATCGCTATTATCGGGGAATATATATGCCTTTTAGTGAAATATATTTACATGCATTGTGTAGCCATTTCTATTCCGTCCATTTCATGTCATGAAAACGCCCAAATGACATCATGAAAACGCCCAAATGACATGACGAAAACGGCGCTTTTATCTAGTCAAAACGGCGCTTTTGTAATGTGCTGAAAATCAATTTGTTATAATGGCAAAAATGACAAGAATTGAAGAAAGTAATATTCTTGTGACAAGCGAAAGATTTTAACAATATCTCTGCGCATTTTGCAGATTGTAAAGAAAAAATTGTTCGCAATTGTTAAAAATAAAATGAGAGGCAAAAATACTTGTTTTCGGCTTCATTTTTTATTAATTTTGCATCCGGAAATCAGAAGCATAAAGGACACATGCCATGACAACCCTGCCGAAGTCCAAGGCAGTAGCCCAAACACCAAACGGTATGTGAGGGCAAGAGTGTAAACAGAATTAATAACAGAATTAAGAAAAGCGTCCGTCCTGCGTAAAAAGAAGCCTCGCAAGAGGTTAGGGGCAAAAACAACAGTGATAAATTACAAACTTATGAAGAACAATAACGCTTCTTCTGCTAACTATGGTCGCTACTACGCTAAGGCTTACCACACTCAGACCGTGGATCTCAACACCCTCGCAGAGCGTATCCAGCGTAACTGTACCGCAAAGAAGTCCGACTGTCTCGCAGTGCTCACCGAGCTTGTGGAGGTACTCCACGATGAGCTTATGGCATCACATGTAGTACGCATCGATGGCTTCGGCTCGTTCAAGGTCGGTCTCAAGAGCAAGTACGCCAAGACTGATTCGGAGTTCAATGCTTCACAGCACATCAGCGGTTGCCGCGTGAACTTCCGTCCAGAGTACACCATCGTTGCTAACGGCACCTACGTCGATGAGGAGGGTAACACCAAGGTGAAGAAGCATGCTGAGGCAGAGCACACTAAGGGTGTGCAGTACCGTATGTACTAGAACTCCAGCCCCTAACCCCGCATCGCTTGCGATGCTTCCCTTCCCCCGTAATTGGGAAGGGCGTTGAAATGCCTTGTGGGGCGAGGGGGTTTAAGCCTATGACCTATGATCGACAAGAGTAATTTTCCAAACTCTCCCCCTC
>JAZQOD010000146.1:0-10171 GCA_045627685.1 Prevotella sp.
GTATGACGGAGAAAAATCCCGTGATGAACGACGCGACGAGTAGCATCCAGATGTTGTTGCTTATGCCTATGCATATTAATGACGTGCATAATATCACGGCACACCACCACATCGTTTCCCGTCGGTTATACATATCGCCCATCGGTATGATGAAGAGCAATCCGAGTGCATATCCTACTTGGGTACACACCGGCATCAGGTTCACCTCAAACTCAGTCAGATGCAGATCCTCGCGAATCATGTTCAGCAGCGGTTGGCAATAGTATAGGTTTGCCACCGACACCCCCGCCATGATCGCCAGCATCCACATCAGCGATGGCGGAATTCCCTCATGAGGTTTTATCGTCTTCTTACTTTTGATATTCATCTTCTTAACGGCCTATCTGATGGCAGATTATTTTATAGGTTCAATATGTAGCATGATGTGGGTGCCGGCGCCGAATTCTTCTCTCAGCCGTTTCTCTATCTCTGTTGCGTGGACATGGGATTCTCGTAGGGAGATGTCGCCTGGCAAACGAAGATGCATCTCGATGGCAATGATACTACCGATCCTTCGAGTATGGAGATTGTGCACATCGCTCACCAAGGAGTCCTGATAAACAATCTGTTCGATTTTGTTCTCTGTTTCTTTCGGCAGACTTTCCTCCAACAGTTCGCCTGATGCCTGACGGAGTAAACGGAATGCGGTGATAAAAATCATCACACTGACAATAATCGCTGCAAGAGGGTCGAGCACAGCCCAGTTGTTGCCAAGCAATAACGCTCCACCAATACCTATGGCTGTGCCGATGGAAGAGAGTGCGTCACTGCGATGATGCCATGCGTTTGCCTCAAGTGCTTGGGAATTAACATCTCGGGCTACTTTGCGGGTAATGCGAAACACCCATTCCTTAAGCATTATACTTGCAACGGCTGCAACCAATGCAATGAGTCCCGGTGACTCCAGTTTTTCGCCCTGAATAACCTGGATAATCTTCTCAGCACCGTTCCAGCCGAGCATAACGGCAACAACCACAAGTGCCATTCCTATGATGGAGGTGGCTATCGTCTCGTATTTGCCGTGACCGTAGTCATGATCGTTGTCGGCAGGTTTTGTGCTTAGTTTCACGAAGGCCAATACGACTATGTCGGTCAGGAAATCGCTCAGCGAGTGAACAGCATCTGCCACCATGGCAGCAGAATGGCCCAATATTCCTGCCGCGAACTTCATGACCAGAAGCACCATATTGACAATGCTGCCGGTCAGCGTCACCTTATATATCCTTTGGTCTCTTGATTGCATGCCTTAATTATGTTTCTAAGGCAAAGTTACACATTTTTTATTAAATAAATGCTATATTTCGGGTTTATGTTCCAAAGTTATAACAGTATGCGTGAAATGCACCAGTCAAAGATGATGATATTTCAAATAAAAGCATTATCTTTGCATATCGCTAACAGTAAGTGAATTTATGGTTTTGAATTATGAATATTGAAGAAGTAAGAGAATATACGCTGTCAATCCCGTGTGTGACCGAAGACCAACCATTTGGCGACGACCTTCTTGTATTTCGTATAGAGGGCAAGATATTCATGTGCCTTTGGCTGGGTAGCACAGATGGATCCGACAGACTCACTGTAAGATTGGAAGATGCTCGTCCGAGATGTGTTGTGAAACTCACTCCTGAGAGAAATGAGGAACTGCGCGAACAATATTCTGCCGTAACTCCTGCTTGGCACTGGAACAAGAAGCATTGGAGTGATGTCTATTACGAATCGCTCGATGAAAAACTTGTAAAAAAGTGGATTAGGGAGTCGTATGACCTGGTGGTTTCCAAACTTCCGAAG
The DNA here is from genome assembly GCA_045627685.1 of Prevotella sp. Classification (GTDB taxonomy): domain Bacteria; phylum Bacteroidota; class Bacteroidia; order Bacteroidales; family Bacteroidaceae; genus Prevotella. The sequence continues at coordinate 1,828 of JAZQOD010000146.1, forward strand.
GCTGTAAGACAAAAGTATATTTGATTGAAGATTTGACTACGATGATAAAGAAACTGCTCATAGGGATATTCGCCGTCCTTTCAATGATTTCCTGTAGTAGTCAGGAAAAACAGATGGTGTCTGTTGTGGATAAACAAACAACAATAGACGAGGTAATCATGTCGCGTCGCAGTATCCGCAAGTGGCAAGAGAAGCCAATCAGTCGTGATACCCTCGATATTATTATGAAGCATGGCATCAATGCTCCAAACGGCAAGGGCATTCAGGCTTATGAAGTGCGTGTGATTGACAAACCAGAGTTGCTGAAGGAGATGTCGGATGCTATAGTGAAGGATATGCCGAATGTAGGTGAGCGTACTGGGTTCAGGAACATCTTTGTTGATGCTCCATGCGTAGTGTTCATTGCCGCTTACAATGACTATGATCTTTCGCAGGTTGACTGTGGATTGCTTGGTGAGAACATTATTCTCTCAGCATGGTCGATGGGGATTGGTTCATGTTGCCTGGGCAGTTCGGCAAGAATGCTCAACACATCAGAGTCGGCAGCGCCATATCTTAAGAAACTCGATTTTTCTGACGATTACAAGTTGCTTTATTGTATTGCCCTCGGCTATCCAGACGAGACACCCGATGCAAGACCTCGCAATGAAGAGAAGGTGCATTTCATTGAGTAGATTGTAATACTGCTTTAGTACAACGATTCATGGAGATAATGATGGATAAAGACATAAGCAGATGCTTCTGGGCGAATCCTAAAAATCCGCTTTACATTGCCTATCACGATGAAGAATGGGGCGAGCCTTGCCATGATGAGAGGATGCTCTTTGAAATGCTGATATTGGAGGGCTTCCAGGCAGGATTGTCATGGGAGTGTGTGCTGAACAAGCGTGAGGCATTCCGTGAAGCGTTCGATAACTTTGATGTGCGGAAGGTTGTGGAGTATGACGAAGGAAAACTCTTGGAACTCGCTGTAAATCCGAAGATTATCCGTAACCGGTTAAAGATAAATGCGAGCGTGACCAATGCCCAGGCATTCATCAGGATACAAGAGGAATACGGCTCGTTTGACAAGTATATCTGGGGTTTCACCAATGACAAAGTGATTTATGAACCATGCGACCTGAGAACGACATCCCCTCTTTCCGATAATGTTTCGAAAGACCTGAAAAGACGAGGAATGAAGTTTGTTGGCAGTACGGTAATCTACTCCTACCTGCAGGCAATCGGAGTGATAAACGGACATCTGGAAGGATGTTGGAAATTTAAGAAGGAAGAATAATGGCTCGGATATTCATAGCAATACGGTTTGACGATGATTTCAAGCAGAAACTCGTCAAAATACAGAACGCCTTGAGAGAACGAGGTGTTCAAGGCAACTACTGCTCGTATGGCAATCTGCATATGACACTCGCCTTTATTGGAGAGTCGTATGACCTGCCTGCTATCCGTAATGCTGTGAGTGAAGTGAAGTTTGAACCGTTTGAAATGACCTTGGGCAACCTTGGTTCATTCCCTACAAAAGCAGGGGTGATATGGTGTGGGGTGGAGGAGTGCACATCACTGATGTTCCTTGCCCGCCTTTTACGTAATCGACTCATGGCTAATGGAGTATCGTTTAGTGAAACGGAATTCTACCCTCATATCTCGCTGGTGCAGCATCCCTCGGCAATCATCACAGATATAGAGGTACCAGATGCGAGCATACGGGTAGAGAAGATTCACGTCATGAAATCCGAAAGAATAGACGGAGAACTGATATACTCCGAAATTTAGTATAATATTAATAAGGTCAAAATTATCATTTTGTGTAAGGCTACGGCCGACAACATTGAATCGTTAGAATAATGAAAAAGATACTGATAACTGGTAGCACGGGATTCCTGGGTAGCAGGTTGGCTTATTATTATAAGGATAAGTACGAGTTGCTCCTGCCGACACACAGTGAACTGAACGTAAGCCGTGAGGAGGCTGTAAAGGAGTATTTGGAGGAATATCGCCCTGATGTAGTGATTCATTGTGCTGCACTAAGCAACACATGGTACTGCGAACAGCACCCCGAGGAGTCACATAGGGTGAATGTTCAGGGCACAGTCAAGTTGGCAAAGGCTTGCAAGCAAATCGGTGCGAAGTTTGTGTTCATGTCCAGCGATCAGGTGTATAACGGTACACCGATTTTGGGCGCACTCAAAGAAGATGATATGCTCCAACCGGTAAATGTATATGGTCGGCATAAACTGGAAGCAGAGCAAAGAACCCTATGGAACAATCCGGAATCTGTAGGCCTTAGATTGACATGGATGTACGACTTGCCCGATAGTCCTATGAAACTGAACACTAGTATTCTGGTCAACCTGCGTAAAGCCTTCAATGAAGGCTCTACCATTAAAGCCGCAACGCATGAATACCGTGGAGTGACCAATGTGTGGGAAGTGGTACGAAACATCGAGGATACAATTTCTCTGCCGGGAGGTATCTACAATTTCGGCAGTGGAAATAATCTGAATAGTCACGCACTCTTCCTGAAAGCGGCAGAAGCAATGGGATTTAATGAAGCAGCAGAGTGGATACTCGCTGACGAAGAGAGATTCAGCGACCATGATAGAAACCTCACGATGGATTGCTCCCTCATTGAGAATTATGGTATCCACTTCTCCGACAGTGTTGAAGGAATACGGAACGCCATCAAAATGCCATACCGATATTGATAAGGACAGTAATATAAAACGAAACAATATGATAGAACAAATGCTTGAATACAATAAGCAGTTCGTGGAAACGAAGGCTTATGAGAAATACCAGACCAGCAAGTATCCCGACAAGAAAATTGCCATTGTGACATGTATGGACACTCGTCTCGTGGAACTCTTGCCTGCTGCTCTTGGCATCAAGAATGGTGATGTGAAGATTATCAAGAATGCCGGTGGAACAATCACCAATCCGTTTGACTCAACGGTACGTTCGTTGCTCGTCGCTATCTACGAACTTGGTGTCAACGAAGTGATGATAATCGGTCACACAACCTGCGGAGTTCAGGGCATGGACAGTCAGGAAATGCTTCACCTGATGCGTGAGCGTGGTATCGACGAAGAACATATCTCTCTGATGAAGCATTGCGGCATCGATCTTGACTCCTGGCTACATGGTTTTGATGATACCGAATCAGCAGTACTCGAGACTGTTGACCTTGTAAAGAACCATCCTCTCGTACCAAAAGATGTTGTGGTACGTGGATACATCATGGACAGTGAAACAGGAGAACTGAAAACAATATAAATACAGAAGCAGTATGAAACAGAGTAGGAACAACCAAATCACGAAGGTCAGCATCGTAGGAATTGGTGCGAATGCGGTGATTGCCGTTTTCAAGGTCGTTGTCGGTATTCTATCCAATTCTGTTGCTGTGTTGCTCGATGCTGTCAACAATGTGTCGGATGCATTGTCGTCAGCCATCACGATAATTGGCGTCAAACTGGCAGGAAAGAAACCTGACAGCAAACATCCTTTCGGCTATGGACGCGTGGAGTATTTCAGTGCCATCCTTGTAGCAGGAATCATCTTTGCCGCCGGTGTCTCGTCAATGATTGAATCGGTGAAAGCGATAATCCATCCTGAACAGACTTCCTTCACTTGGGTTTCGGTCATTGTTATCGTTGTAGCCATAGTCGGAAAACTGATATTGGGCAGATATTTCCAGGTTCGCGGCAAGGCGCTCAACTCCGATGCGCTCGTCGCAAGTGGTCTTGAAGCGTCATACGATGCTGTGCTTTCTGCCGCTACACTCCTTGGAGCGGCGGTGTCAATGTTCTGGAATATATACATCGATGGTTACATCGGTGCTGTGATATCGGCCTTCATCATCAAGACGGGTTTTGAGATGCTTCTTGATCCACTGGGAAAAGTTGTGGGCAAGAGAGTAGAGGGAGACCTCGCAAGGGCTATCAAGAGTAAGGTGATGGAAGTGCCGGGTGTACTTGGTGCATACGATCTTATCCTCCACGACTATGGTCCTGACAAAGCCATCGGTTCTATTCATATCGAAGTGTCCGACACGCTGTCTTCTCATCAGATCAGAAGAGTCTGTCGCAGTGTTAGTGCCCTTGTCTATTCAGAATTCAAGGCATCGGTGACTGTTGGTATCTATGTCATGAACGACACTGATCCTGAGGCTGTTGCAATGCGCGAAGACATACGCCAGATTGCGATGTCGCAGGACGGAGTGAAGCAGATGCATGGCTTTTTCGCTGACGAGAACGAGATTGCGTTTGATATTGTCGTTGCCTTTGATCATGACACATTCACTATCTGCCAGAATATTAAGAAGCAGGTAATGGAGAAATATCGTGCTAAAACTTTACACATAACGATAGACACCGATTATTCGGGTTGAACATAATCGATAAAAGTTGAATAAATATATGAAAATAAAAATTATGGGAATACTGACAATGCTCTGTAGTCTGCTTGGCTGCAGCGCCCAGACAGATGGATTCGAGAGTCTTTCTGTAGAAGAATATGCAAAAGCGATTGAGGACACAACTGTGGTACGTCTCGATGTCCGTACAGCAGAAGAGTATGCCGACGGTCACATCGCGAATACAATCAACATTGATGTGCTCAAGGACGATTTTCTTGAGAAAGTACAGGCTTACATCAATTCTCTCCCTATAGAGGGGGAGTCGGAGAAGGTCCTTGCTGTAAACTGCCGTAGTGGCAGACGAAGCAAGAATGCAGCAAGAATCCTCGTAAAGAACGGCTACAAGGTCATCGAACTCGACGCTGGTTATAATGGTTGGGTGAAAAAAGGCATGCCTGTAACCAAGTAGAAAATCGTCCCTCTTCCCTCTTCCCTCTTCTATATTCTATCAACCCTTTTTAGAATCAATGAACAAACTTGTAATACTTATAACTGGCGCAAGCAGTGGCATTGGCTATGAAACGGCCAGAATGCTTGCAGAAAAAGGACACAAGGTGTATGGTGCGGCGCGTCGTGCAGAAAGGATGGAACCACTCCGCCAGTATGGTGTGACACCAGTTGCACTTGATGTCACTTCTGGCGACTCTGCAAAAGCGGCTGTCGAATTTATCCTTCATGAGGAAGGCAGAATAGATGTCCTTGTCAACAATGCCGGTTATGGTGAACTCGGATCGATGGAAACGACAAGTATCGAGGATGCCCAGCATCAGTTGGATGTCAATGTCCTTGGTCTAGCCCGTATGACACAACTCGTTTTGCCGCACATGCGCAGTCAGCACAGTGGGCGTATTGTCAATGTTGCCTCTATTGCCGGTCACATCACATTCTGCTTTGCCGGTTGGTATAATGCCAGCAAATATGCTGTTGAGGCATTGAGCGATGCTACTCGTATGGAGGTAAAGCGCTACGGTATTGATGTTGCCATAGTAGAGCCAGGCGGTGTTTATAGCGATTGGGGTAGGATTGCCGCAAAGCAACTCCGCAAAGCGTCGGCTGATACTGTATATGAAGAGAATGCAGGGCGCACAGCTAATGTCTTCGAAATGATGTATGGACGAAATCCCTATAACATGATGACCTCTGCCGAAAAAGCCGCCAAGCATGTGTGCAAGGCTGCTACCTCGCCTCGTCCAAAGACACGCTATGCTTTTGGTATTGGCAATGCCTCTATGCGCTTTCTGCACACAATCCTGCCCGACCGATGGTTCGATGCATTAATCACCACTTTATTCTACACATTCGGATAAAAACATAGACATTACATTGGAAATCAAATAATAATAGACAAATAAATATGAAATCATTCGGATCAAAACCGTGGATGCTTCCACAGCCGGTGCTTATTATCGGCACTTACAACGAAAACGGAGTTGCTAACGCTATGAACGCAGCCTGGGGCGGAACCTGGGATATGCATGAGATAATCATCAGTATGGGTAGCCATGCCACAACAGAGAACCTGAAGCTCAATAATGGTGAGTTTACCGTAGCATTTGCTACAGCCGATACAATGGTAGCCTCTGACTTTGTGGGTATTGTATCAGCAAAGAGCAATCCTGAGAAAATGGCTAAGACTGGTTGGCAGGTAGAAAAGGCTCCAAACGTTAATGCTCCTGTATTCAAGGATTTCCCAATGACAATGGAATGCCGCATCAAAGAAAAGATCGATGAGAGCGAAACGGGCTATTATCTCGTTGCAGAGGTTGTCAATGTACTTTGTGATGAGCAGTTCCTTAACGAGCAAGGCAATCCTGATGTTGAGAAGATGAATATCATCGCATACGAACCAGTGAACCATAAATACATCCAGATGGGCAAGATTGTTGGTGATGCATTCTCATGCGGAAAGGAACTGAAGTAGAAATATTATGAAACAGACTTTTGATTATCTGGAGAATGTTCCTAATATCGCAGCAACTGTGTGCGATAAGGAGGGAATTGTGCTCTACCAGAACAAACGAGCCATCGATCGTGACGGTGATGTTGTTGGCAAGAATCTCTATAATTGTCATGGCGAGAAAGCAGGTGCTATGATTCGTCACATGATTGAATCCGGCGAAAGCAACACCTATCAGATTATCCGTCATGGCAAGCATAAGCTTCTGCATCAGACCCCATGGTTTGATGAAAATGGCAATATAGCAGGATTGATAGAGTTGGCTATAGACCTGCCAGATGAGATGCCTGTATTTAATAGAGACAAGCAATAACTATATGAATCCTATAAGCATCCGTCTATTAAACCAACAGTTGATTGCGCCACAATTCTCTAAACCAGAAGAGGTGGTATCACACTTCGGTGCTATGCAGGCACAGGAGTATCGCATGATGCGCTGGGCGGTGGAGATGCGCACTAAAAGACCATCATTGAAGGCTTTCACCAAGGCTTTCAATGATGGAAAAATAGTACGTCTGCATCTGCTACGTGGCACCTGGCAATTGGTTAGTGCTGAAGACTATTGGTGGATGCTTGACCTCTTTGCTCCAAAGGCAAGGCAGGTCATCAACGGATGGATGAGCAGCAATAAGATAGCGATTCCTGACGAAGAACTCCAAGAGGTACGCAAGATTCTTGTTGAAACAACCGACAAGAAAGGGAGTGTTACAAAGGAGGATTTCGAGGAAGCACTTATAGAAGAAGGTATAACGATGGACAATCATCGTCTCTCTTACCACATTCGTTTTGCAGAACTTGACGGAGTGATTTGCAGTGGTGATCTTCTGCCTATGAAGGTTGCGAGTAAGCGAGTGCAGAATGATGCTTGCATCGATTCTGCAGAGCGAAAGCAAGCTCGAGCAATGCTCAAGGCGGCATACGCTCTATCAGAGAAGAAGATCCCTCGTACGGAACCAATTGAAAGAGATTGGGCTTTGGCACGACTTGCAACAAAGTATTTCCAGAGCCATTCGCCTGCAACATTGGAAGATTTCGTCTGGTGGTCAGGATTGAATATAGCTGATTGCAAGCGTGCCATTGATTCGATAGGCAATCATCTTTTCTGCGACTCGTATCAGGGTAGGGCGTTCTACCTACATGAGAATAGCCGAACAAGAGGTTTCCGCAAAGGAGAGTACCTTCTGATTCCTCCCTACGACGAGTATCTGATTGGTTACAAGAGTCGCGACATCGTTCTTGATCCTGACTTCAAGCACTACGCTCACAACAACTCCGGCATCTTTCAACCAGTCATAGCCTACGATGGTCGCATCTGTGGCAACTGGAGCCCTTTCAGGCAAGAACACGATGTGAGTTTCTTTACACAAGACCATGGGAATGAAGAAATTTATGGAGCGATAGAAAAATACAGAATTTTTAAAAACAAATAAATTCTATTAATCATTAAATAACTTCTCCGAAAATCTTAACACGTTTTAATGAAAATACTTTGTTTTAGTGAAAGATTGTGCGTAATTTTGCAGCATGATTAGTCGACGAATCATCATGTTAAATTCAAAGAGAACATAATATGATATTTACCGAAGCAGATAAGAACAAGGTTGTTTTCTCAAACCTGTTTATAAGACACTATCCCGAGTTGTTTGAGCAACTTGATAACATTCTATTTTCATGTGGAGCGCTTTCGCATACAAAAGATTATTGGGTTAGGGATTTTATGCCGGTGCAAATGGATGGCAATATGTTTGTAAAGTTCACCTACAACCCTGACTATTTGCAAGAGCAGAGAAGGTACATTACCGATGTAGACAAAGTTTTAGAGCGAAGTCCTGCCATGCAAAGATACACAGCCGTTAACGTCCCTTTGGTTGCTGACGGTGGTAATATGGTATTCTGCAAGGGTCGCGAGCACATGATTGACACCTTTTTTCTAGTGATGACAGAGAAAGTGTTTGCGGAGAATCCCCAATACG
>JAZQOD010000147.1:0-3958 GCA_045627685.1 Prevotella sp.
AACCGTGCCGACCGTCAGATGCATATCTGTGCCTTCAACGGCCACGCCCAGGTCATCGTGAAATCCGCCGATACACCATCAATCACAATAAAGACTCTCAATAAGTAACAGCCCTCCGGATGGTCTCGTAGTTTCGCACGAATTCAAAGAATTAAAAAGAATTTATTTTCTAATAATTTCGAATAACTACAATTAATTATTAAAATTCTTCAAATTCGTGCGCAATAAATAAATTATCCGGATGGTTTGGTTTATCGCGAGTGAAACGAGCTTGTTTATCGACTTTATGAGGATGACTGCTTTCTGTAAGAAAGTGATGATATGCTTTCAGTTTGGGCGTTAAGAATTTATTCTTATAAGAACAAAGTGGAAGTATAGCATCAGGTGCTGGTAGGCACTCATCCTCTTAAAGGGGTTTATTTCGGTCTTTGTCAATCAGGAATCAGCGTAATTCGCGAGTACCCTTGATTGCTCTTACTGGTCGTGGGGAGCGCTTCGCTGGAGCCTTAGCCTGAGTAGCAACCGGCATGGTAATCACAAACGGCTCAGTCCCTTGCAGGTTGTACAGCGTACCATCATTATACAGCGTGAAGCCCGACGACAGCGCACTCGCCGGGAACACTATCTGTCCATCGGCGTAAGTGCCGTAGCCCTGCACGACACCCTGACTCTGACTACCAGCAAGAACGAATCCGTGGCCCGAGTTAAGACTCACACCAAGGTTCTGCACCTCGAAGGTGACCTTCTCCGGATCACTGGCATCAATCACGATCATCACATCATCCCAGAAAGTGCCCTCATAAGTCATCATCACCTCCTCGGTAACACCCATCCACTCAGCCACGATAGCACAACTGTAAGGGCTGTGGAATGAGAACACTCCCGGATTAGATGCATCCTCATACACCTCACAAGGCAGGTCGGTGGTTTTGTTGCGCGGACCACTATACCAGTCGGTCACGAACACATCGTGCCATATAGCCTGACCGATGCACTCGCCCACGATCATCTCCGGAGTAGTGAAATATGTAGCAAACACATCCGAGATGATATTCAGGTTGTCGTCGAGGTAGTAAGCATACGCCACATACGTTGTCTCCGGCTTCAAACCAGGGATTTCCTCGTGATGGTCGCCCACGCTGGCGAAGTTATCGAAAAACAGGTCAGCATACGAAGCATACCCGAAATAATCGTAGAAGTCGCCATACATATACTCATAATAAATCAGGTCGTCCTCCGCCAGTTCGCGCAGAGTCTCAAACTGACTCGCCCATTCCTCCTCCACGCACATCACAGCGAAATGCGCGTTCTTGTCGGAAGGGATATAATCCACCGATGCCGAATTGTAGTTCACCCTTGTGACGTTCACCTCGATAGTGCTCGTCTCAGGCACGTCAGTATCCTCGCCCCACTCCACGGAAGCAATATCACTAACGTTGTAACTCACCTTCTCACCATTTTTCATAGTGAGGTTCATCTTCATCTGTGCGCTCACGCCCCCGCAAACCATCAGAAGCACAAGCAAAAGGATATGTCTTGTTTTCATGATTAGTGTCGTGCAATGATTTTGAACGCCAGTTTACCTGCTTTCACCACATAAGCCACGCCGCGCTGCATATCACCCTTCAACAGAGCCATACCATCGCCGTCAGCCTTCGCACTGCAAACAGTCTTTCCGTCAACAGTGAACATCGCCACCATCTCACCCGGAGCAACACCAGTGACGGTGACACCCTCAGCGCTGTACGCCACACCAACCTTCTTCTCATCGACACTCTTGATGCCACTGACGAAGGCAGACGCATCACCGAACACCATTCGTGCCACGTCTACTATCGGATAACTAACGCTGAAGTCCACACCGTTGAGCACGATGTCAGTCTCTGTGTAAGTCATCACTGGTTCGTCGGCAAACAGGAATCCCACAGAAGAGCCATCCTTCTGTTCGATAATCAGTCCGTTCACAGTCTCATCTTCGGCAGCCATGTTATGTCCTTCAGCCGCCCTCACGCCCAGCACGCATGTTGCCAGACAGAGCATTGTAAATAATATCTTTTTCATAATGTCCTTCAAATATAATTCTACATTTGCTTCTAATTTCCTACAAAAGTAATAAATCTTTTCCACTCACCCAAATTTTCCACGAAAAAACGCCCGAGGATTTCTCCCCAGGCGATTTGTTATCAGCCTGTCCTGAGTTGAGTCGAAGGACTACCGTCATCGGACAAAGCCCACGTTTGTCCTTTCTTTTTACTTCGAGGTAGAAAAAAGGGGTATTTTTGTGAGAATGTGAGAATGTGAGGAAGTCCCATGCGCGTGTATAATAAAAGAGGTGGTGTCAGGCAAGTGGGCCAACAGACCTGTCCCCTGACCCAACTCTGATATGCACAAAACAAGGCTTGTAAACTAAAAAGGAGCACCCTGTTCTGCGGAAATTCCGCGAGCCTCGGCTGCGCTCGAGAGTTCAAGTAAACTTGACTCTTCTCGCTTGCACGAGCCTTCACAACAGAGCACTCCCCCCACCAAGTTTACAACCAATTCAAATCTTTCTAAATCATTTTATTGTAATTTTCACCTCCTCTCCTATATAAAGGGCTGTGCGGATCTGATTCACAAGGAGTGCAAGACAATCGCGTGAGTTCATGATCATTCCTACCCTTGAATTTACACCTACCAATATGCAGCCTTGTGTGTCGTAAGGATGGTTGCCTGCATGGATCAAGATGGAGCCCCTCCCCATCCCTCCCCCTAATGGGAGGGAGCCAAGAACACGCGGCGGATTTGTGCCTGGGGTATAGATGAGTGGGAGCATTTTGCCGAATTTAGGGCTCCATTGCATCTTGATGTTGTATGTACCCGATGGTATGGCCTTTCGTGAACCGGCTGTTACTGATTCCAACGGAGTGCCGATGGGTGGTTCCATAGTGTTACAGAACCATTCAGCCCCCCTCCCGTCCTCCCCCGAGGGGGAGGTGATATAAAGATTGCCTATGGTATAATTGGGCTTCTTGTATTTACGTTCAATTAATATTTCCATATTTTTATACTTTTGTGGCCTCTCCCCCGGATGGTCTCCCCTCTCTTTTGGAGAGGGGCTGGGGGTGAGGCTTTCTTACTTGATTATTAATGTTGTTTGTGGTGAATCGGAAACGGCAATCAGCAACTCCAACCAAGGTTTTGTATTGTTCTCCGTCGATGTTCCTTTGCCTTCAGGATCAGAGAGCAAGACGATGCTTGCATTCTTCTTGCCTATTGGCTTGCAACAACGGATTGTCGAGGTGCATGAATGGGTTATACCGATAATCTTAATACAAGGAGAACCAGCCACTGGGTTGTTGCGTAAAACAACTGTGTATTCTCCACTTGGTAAAGCAGTGAGCTCGTTATCACTTGCATAATCCAATACAGGCGGTTCAAGAGTGTAGCCTATATACATTTCTCCTACTCTTATTAGTCCGCGTGTCTCGTTTTCAGTAAATAATTTCCTTTCTAATACTATTGTAGTCATTGTTTGTAAATTAAATTTGATTTTTAGCGAAAAATAAGCATCAATTTGCGATTTGCGATTTGCGATTTGCGACAAAAAGCTAACCTCCACCCCCGATAAGGAGGTGAGAGGTATTGCCTTTTATTTCTTTCTCCAGACTCCTTTGCTAATCTTTTCTATCATTCCGTTCTTGAACCAACGAGATATGATATAGTTTACTCTTTCGCCCTTTCCCATATTCATACGAAGCTGGATAAGTTGGGTTTCAGAGAACTCGTTAGGAAGCTGAGCAAAGAACTTGACATTAGCACCAGCATATTTAGCAGATGAATACTTTGCAAGTATATCATCAGAGCTGCTCTTCAGCATCACCTGATTCATTCGCTCACCGAAGTTTGCAAGTTGGTTTTGCAGAGTGTGTTCTGCTACCCATACTGCAAATTCGCCTACACCAGCATTCCATTTCATACC
>JAZQOD010000148.1:0-2192 GCA_045627685.1 Prevotella sp.
GGTTGCCGCACTCTTTTGTGCGACAACCATTTCTGCTGCTATACCCCCTACCGGACTCGAGGTACAGGAGTATATCCTCACAGCACAGGACTTCGACAATGGCAAGGTGACCTACGACGCGAAGATTGCCTTCGATGGCAATACCGCCTATCTCGGCAGTTTTGCCTTCAATGCAAAGGACTGCTGGATTCAGGGCACAAAGAATGGCAACACCATCACTTTCCCTGAAGAGCAACTCATGACTACTACCGAGGATGGTACCGAGATTTGGTTCTATGGTGTCACTGTAGGTACTGACGGTGTCTCAAGCAATGACTTCGTACTTACCTACGATGCTTCAGCCAACGAGTACCTGGCTTCCAGCGGTCTGATGCTCACCATGGGCAAGCCTACCGCTTCATCGCTCAACTATCTCGAAATCCTCGAGGATGTGCTTCTCTCAAAGACGGGCCGTGTCATCGAACCTGAGGTGAACATCAGCACCGATATCATCTCTACACAGCCAGCCGGAGAACTGAAGGTTTACACTCGTTCGGGCGGTGCCTACAACAACTTCTACAACTCTCCTTCGTTCACTCTCCAGGACGGCATGGCCCTCAACATGGTCTATGCTGCCGACAATGTGGTGTACATGCAGGCTCCTATCTCTTATGCCGGAACTACCAACTGGGTGAAGGGATATATCGAGGGCAACAAGATCCACATGCCTCTCTATCAGAGCATCGTGAAGAGCAACAACAATAACTATGGTATCACTGCCGTTTGTCGTTGGAACCGCACTCACACCTTCCTCGAGCCTTACCTCCGTGCTACAGAGATTACCTTCACTATCGAAGAAGATGGCGTTATCCGTCAGGATGGCGACGATGCCTATTGTCTGCTCTGGTCGCAGGATATGTCATGGGCTAACTATGCCGACATGAACAGCGTCTATACTCCTAACAATGAATGCGTGACTCGCATCCCTGCTGGTCTTGCCAAGGAGGAGATGGCTATGCATTACAAGGTGAACCCAGAGAACAAGCCTCTCCAGGATGCCAACATCGTGCTCACCAGCGCTATCGATGCTGAGAACGGCAAGTTCTATCTCGCCGGACTGCTCACTTCTGACCCTGATGCTGCCATCGTGGGCTCTATCGAGGGCAACACCATCGTGTTCCCATCAAGCCAGTATCTGGGTGTGGCTGGCAACACCATCCTCTACTTCTCTGCTGCCAACTATCATCTAGAGGATATGGACTTCGGCGGTGTGGTTTATCACCTCACCCGTCCAGAATATCTCAACTGCCTGACAATGACTCGCGACGATAACGGCGTATGGAATGTTCCTGACAATGTGGGTATCTTCCTCACACAGGGCATGCCTAACGAGCAGTCACTGAAATACTACATGCTGTCTTATCTCAACCCAGCAATCTCTACCTACAACGAGCATCCTGCAGTGCCATGTGATCCTGAAATCGTACGCTACACCACCGACATGGCGGGTGGCGGCTACGACTGCATCAACCTGCGCATCATCCCTGAGGATGTCGATGGACAGTTCATCAACCCACAGCGCTTGGCTTACCAGCTCTTCGTGCAGGTTGACGGACAGACCGAACCTTACATCTTCTATAAGGATGAATATCAGATTGCAGAGGATATGGAGGTTATCCCATTCATCTTCTCTTGCCGCGACCAGTCTAACGCTACCGACATCGCTGTCGGTGGTACCGAGGTATATCTCTATCAGACAGGTTTCGACAATATCGGTGTTCAGGTAATCAACTACAGTGGTGGCGAGGAACATCGCTCAAACCTCGTTTGGTGGAAGGATCCTACCGATAACCCGGACAATCCAGACAATCCGGATAATCCAGATAATCCAGACAACCCGGGCGATGATGACCCTAACGCTCAGTCTATAACCTGGGGCTATTACAACGGCACTCAGGAGATTGCCTCTTGGGGTACCAGCAAGGGCGAGACTTATTATGTTGCAATGAAGGTGAACGACCCATCGCTTGTGGGTAGCAAGGTCACAAAGGTACGCATCCCAGTGGCAAACACTACAGTCACCGACTGCCATCTGTGGTTCACCCGCGGCTCTCTCGCTTCGTCTTCTGGTCAGGGCACTAACGATGCCGTAAACGTAGAGTTCACTCCTACCGATACATGGACAGAGGTGGAACTCCCTGAACCATTCGTCA
>JAZQOD010000149.1:0-11935 GCA_045627685.1 Prevotella sp.
GAGAACCGCCATGTGCAGATGACCTGCTGGAACTTCTACCCACAGTCTGCCACCTGGACAGATGATGCGAGGACCATCAGCCGTGAGATGTGCCTGGTGATGAACGAACTGGCGCGTGTGGTCAGCGGTGTGAAGGACGACTGGTGGAAGGGATGAAATAATAACGCGCTATTTGCAAAGAGGAATGCTGGCATATCCTTATGAATTCATTTGAAACAAAAGGGGCCTAAAAATACAAAAAATGAAAGTAGGAGTGTGGATGTTTCGGAGAAATGTTGTATCTTTGCGGAAAAATAATAAACTAAATACAATATGAGAAAGATAGTCTATGTATTTACAGTTTTTTGCATGATGTGCTTCTGCATGTCGTGCGATGGGGATAAATCAGAAAAGCAGGCAATGATTGACTCGTTGCTGGTACAATGTGATAAAGAAATAGATGATAGTAATTATGTGGCTGCTAACATAAAATTAAAGCAGTGTGTAGAACTGTGCGAGACGGAGAAACTCTTTGATAGAAATTGGGAGATGTACTATTTGAAAGCAAGGATAATATCTGTATCGGCAAGTAGTATTAAAGAATCATGGGAAAACGACATAAAATATCTCAAATTAGCATTTGACAGTTGGGACAAGAAAAGTGAAGGCGTAGCGGTCAAAGCAGACAGGATGCTTAATGGATATGCTCAAGGATTAGCACAGAAGTTTGTTGTTTCATCAGTGGGGATTGTCCCGGGCAAGGTATTTGAGGAAGCAGAGCCAGATTCAATAGATCATGACTTATATCCTGGTAATGAAAATTATGAAGAAGAATTTATTTCAGTTATCAAATATCTGATGGAAAAGGATAAGTACAAAGCTCTTTGCAATAGCGGACGGTATTACATTGATAATTTCGCTATGGCGGAGAACTATTTCAAAAAAGCGATTAAGCAAGACACTACAAAATGCCTTGCATATCAGTATTTGGGAAGACTTTATTCTAAGAATAATATGAACGACAAGGCGATAGACATATTGCTTAAGTCTCTTGGTAAATGTGAAGATAATATCGACAAGGGGTATTCTTATAGATTATTAGCATTGCGTTACCCATATTTTTCAGAGGAGCGAGTTAACTATTTTAGGTTATCTGCTCAATTGGGTGACAAAGACGCAATTAACTATTGCAAGGAAAACAACATCGACTGGCATTAATTCTGTTTCTGGAAATATCTATCATAACTTTTCTCTTTGATTGATAAATATGTATACAAAAGATAATAAGGACGATTTTTTAGGCTGCTTAGGTGTAATTGGATTCTTCGTTTGTTTATGGTTTGCTGGTTTTGTTTTAAGGCAATGCAAAATCTCTGTAATAAAAACATTTAATGACGGACCACCCTATTATTCAACAGATGATGACCGTTACCACATAAGTGGCTGTCCTTACATGTCTGAGGATAACTATGTAGGAGAAGAATATGAATCTCAACATGTTGCAAAATCAGACGGATTAGAACCTTGTCCGTATTGCATAGGAGATTAACTCTTTGTGCTTGAAATTACAACATCAGCCTTCAAAGCATTGTTTATAAGGCATCTACCACCCTGGTTGTGGCTGAATTTGTTTATTTTCAGTAAAAGTAATCATATCCTGTCCGGGTATGATTATTTTTTCTTAATTTTGTCATGACCGCTCAAATGTGGTTATGATACATGAAATTTTCCATTGACGAAAAGGTATTAAGGGCAAGCCTGTTTGCTGGTATTTTGGGACGCTATGACAGGCGAATGAAGAGTCGTGCTGACGTGAGAACGTCTCTTGATGACACGCGCGACATCATGCGTAACATCATTACCTCTGTAAATTCTAAGACAGAGAACGGACTTATTGAAGCCATGGGGCAGATGGCTAATCTTCAGGAGAAGATGACCAAGCTCAAGGTGGATTTTGAGAATTATAGTAGCAGTCGACTTCGTACTCTGGGCAAAGACGATGAGACGGACATCAACTTCATTCTGGATGAAGAACTTGATGATATGCAGGAATTTATAGATGATGCTCACACGTTGTATTGCAGGGAATTGGAGACAAAGCGTACAAAACGTGTAAGGTCTCTGTTGAACATGTCTCTCAAGCAGTTGGGGCAGACAAGCCATAACTTCCGAATGTTCAGTAATAGTGTCAAGGAGTTCAAGCGAGAGGTGAAAGACCAGAGTGAGTCCAAGGTGAGGCAGAGGGAAGTTCAGCATTATGCCGACATTCAGCATGATGTAGAAGAGATAGATCCACGCGTGTATGAGGCATTGACGGCTGATGGCGACACTAAGAAATCGGCAGTCAGTGTGTTGGAAAGACTGGCTGAACTGATGTGCGGCAGTGCTATGCCAAGGGCATCACTGGAAGCGGTGCGTGATGCCATTGCTTACTCATCGTACGGCGAAGTGGACAACAGGATGCTCGACTTTATTTTCGCAACGAATGCAATCAAAGCTCGTATCGGCAGGCCGAAGTCACTTGCAGAAAGGTTGGGCATCCATCAGAGAGTGCGAAAGTCGATCCTCGACAGATTCCCTCGCGAGGGACTACTAAACACTATCGAACAGGTGGCTGAGGTTTGGTTTGGACGTCCTTTGTCGTGCAGGACAAGTGCCGCTGAGAAGAAAGAGAACACAATGTATATGGTCAGTTTCTTTTCAGCAGTATTTGGTGATTTCGACAATATTAAGAGCCATGTGAAGGAACTCTATGATTTCATTGCTTCCAAATTCCATGGCTGCCTTCTCAGCTACGATCCGTTCCTTGACAGAATCAATGACGTCATTGAATATGAGGCTACCCAATACAACAAACTGAGGTCAAAGGCCAGAAAGGCGTACGACTCGTTTCTCAAGATAAAGAATTTCGTCTGGACCAAACTGGTAGAGATGCACAGCACTCTTGTAAACATTAGCCACCCAGATATTTGTTAATGATGTATTAAAATTCGACCAATGTTACTAAACATAGTTCATTGGTAAAAATGATAATTTCCTTTGCACTCGCAATCGTCAATCGGTTGTGGGTGCATTTTTTTTGTGCCCGGGCATTTGTGAGGGTGTAGTGCCCTCTCGTGCCAAGTTGATAATAGAATCAGGGTCTGAAGAAAAGGACAGACCTGAAACACTCCTCGAGTTGGAACGGGCCCACAACTCCAACTACTGAGGACGCTCCCTGAGAAGAGCAATGCGCCGGCGCTTCTGTTTCGAATCGATTTCGCGATGGAAGCAAAATTGAAAACGCTGCACGAGACCTATAAACTCGTGGAAGGAAAAACGAAGTGGAACCAGAAGACATTTGCAGAGCAACTGATGCTCCATCCCAGGACCATAGCCCGCATACGCAACGGGAAGACAGTCAGGGAGGGTACCTGCGACTATGCCATCCCCCGGCTCTACGGTATCATCGAGGCGATGTACCAGAATGATATCAAAACCAACGGAGGCGCTAATAGTATAATGTACCTGCGTATGATGCGCGAGATGCTGAGACACATATTGAACATACCCGATGGCATCATCTAAGGGGTTAGTGCCATCGCCCCGTGCTGGTACGGAACAATAGTCGTAATTTTGCAGTGTGATTACAAACAAATAACATTATTCATCATCGGAGTGTTGTGGCGCCGAGGTTTCCCGGGAGAAATGGCCATTTACTCAAAGCCTCAATGCTTCACAAAAAAGCTTCGATTATGAAAAAAGAAAGTTTTTTTGCATTTGACAATGCGTACATTGAGACAGAGACCGTTTTCAAAACCAACGGTACAGTGATAACTACTCCGGCTTCGGTCGATATTGAATCGTGGCGAACGGAACTGAACTCCGACAGGGTGGAGATGCGCGGCAAGATGACGCTCAACGGCGATGAGTTGCGCTTCGAACCAAACCCTCCGCGGCAGTACACACCAGTGTGCGAGATGAAGCGCGATTTCAACAACATTCGCCTGCGTCAGTATCCTCGCACCAAGCAGATCGTCATCTCGTATGTCGACTGCGACTGGGATGATGTACTGCAAGCATTCCCACACGATGCAAAGATTGCCCGAAACCTTATTCTCGAACAGTCGTTTAATGATTTATAAAACATTAATTTATAATGGAAATAAAGACAATAGAAAGTATTTCACGGACCGACATCGCCCCAGTGGCGCGTCTGTATTGGGATCAGGTGAACAATGTCAACTTCAAGGTTGGCAACCTGGTGACGGCACTGACTTGCTTCTGCGCATTGAGTCCACGATTGAAGTTCAACTACTTCTACGATGGTCCTTCCGCTCCACACTATCTGCTGACGCAGGTGGTGGTGATAGGTCAGAGTACTGACGGCAAGTCGTTCAGCCATCGTGTGTTCAAGCAACTCATGGATCCCGTTCTTGTTCTCGACAAGAAAGAAGAGGAGGCAGAGTTGGCGTATGCCGAACTGAAGCGCACCAAAGGCCAGTCGAAGGACAAGCCTAACGAGCCGGTTACCGTCAAGAGGTGTTTGATAAAGTTCACCCGCAACAAGATTGTGAAACGAGCCCACATGATGATACGCAAATATGGCGAGCCACTCAGTTTCATGGTCTTCACCGACGAGTTGTCAACCCTTGTGGAGCGCCGTGGCAGTTATGGCGACCTGCGCGACATAGCCAAACTGGCGTACAATGGCGAGGAGGTATCTACCGACACCAACTGCGACCAGTCGTACAATGCCACAGTGCCGATACGATGGTGTTCCATCTACAATTCCACGCCAGCCATCCTCTACCGATATATCGACAAGGACGCCTGCGAGTCGGGCAATGCCAACCGACTCATACCGGTGCTTCTGGGCGACCTGCTGGCCGAGTCGGTACCAACATTCCGCGAGTTCACCGACAGCGAGAATGCCCTTATCCATGAGTGGCAGCAACGCCTGATGGATGCCACCTACGACAGCAACGGCAACCTGTGCGAGGAACATCTCATACCGATGGAATGGATGTATCGCGATGAGAAGATATGGTGCGATGCCCAGCGTAAGATTATCGGCAAGACCCTCTCGAATGCCCACAACAGTTTCTACAAGCGAGCATCGACTTCAGCAGCCCGACTGGCGGCAATGATGTACTATCTGTGGGATGAAAATCCGAAATGCCGTCCGAAAGTGCGCCGTCTGTACTACGCTCTGGCTGACTACATTCTCAGAAATCAGTTGAAACTGTTTGGCAAGATGTATGAAAAGGCAATGGTGAAAGTAGAGGACTATAGCGAAGGCTTTGGCGACTCCGACATTCCACTCTACGACCAGATGCCGAAACGCTGGACACGCGACCAGCTGAGGGTGAAAGTCGAAGAACTCGAACTGGGCACAGCCGCACGGCAGTTCATCTACAAGTGGAAGAAGAGCAAACTCATCTACGAGGTGGAGGAGGGCAGCGACATCTACGAGAAATTGTACTGATTGGGCATATCAAGGAAATCTATTTTTCTTTATCTAGAATTAGCGAATTAGAGAATTTTAGTTTTTTCTTTTATGCAGGAAATAATTACTTCCATTCGCTTTTCGGCCCCAGCAAGCTGACAGCCTGCTTCGGTCAGTGAGCCTAAGTTTCTTTGAATTCTCTGAGAATTTTTCGAATTGCCATCCGGATGGGAAACCTTCATACTGGATAGTAAATTCTCTAATTCTCTAATTCTTGAAAGAAAAAAATAACATTCTAAATGGTAATATGAAATATGATATTGAAAAACTGCGTTCACTGCCGATCGAGGCCGTAGCCGAAAGGCTCGGTCTGGTGGTGAACCGCCACAAGTCGCTCTGTCCCTTTCACGAGGACCGCCATCCATCGCTCACATTCAATCCGAATAGAAACACCTACAAGTGTTATGTCGATGGAGCCCACGGCGACTGTATAGACCTGGCAAAGAAGATGCTGAACAAGTCGTTCAAGGATACATGCCAATGGCTTGCCGACGAGCATAACATCATTGAGGAGCAATATCGGCCTTCGCAAGTTGAGAAACAGAAACGCCCCGCCTATCCACCCGACACGGAGTTTCTTGCCAATCTGGTGGGATCGCCCATGCTCAACGAGGATGCACGGCGTTTCCTCTTCAACGAAAGGCGCTACAACCCAGAGGTGGTTAGATGGCTCGGCATAAGCAGCATCAACGTGCCACAGCCTTGTTCACGCTACGGCAGGGCATTCTACGATGCACCTTCGCTGCTGTTCCCCTACAAAGATGTCGATGGCAGTGTGATGAATGTCCAGAGCCGATATCTTGGTCACGATGCTTCAAAACCAAGGTTCCGCTTTCCGGCAAACAGCACCATCCATGTGTTCAACCTGCCTATACTGCGCTATCTCAAACCCGATGAACCGCTGTTTATCAGTGAGGGAATAACAGACTGCATAGCACTCCTTTCCTCAGGTCACAAGGCAATAGCCATACCGTCGGCAACAGCCCTGAAAGCCTCGGATATGGAACATCTCGCAGGTGTGAAAAACTGGCATATATACCCCGACAACGATGTACCCGGAGAGAATATGTACCGCCGGTTGCTGAGCATAGCCAACGATGCCGGAGCCTGTCTCACCCGCCATACACTGCCCAGTGGGTGCAAGGATTTCTCAGACTGGTATGCAGAAAATGCCCATCATAAAAACAAAGTGTAACCTGTAACCCGTAACCTCTGCTGAATATTAATTTGTAAAATTGTAAATGAAATTATGAAAGATCCAAGATCAATAAGAAACAACAACCCTCTGAACCTCCGCGTATCATCCGACAAGTGGCAGGGACAGACATTCCGACCAGATGAGCGCGAGTTCTGCGTGTTCACAACCATGGCCTACGGATTCCGTGCAGCATTCAAGACGCTCCACACCTATTATCACAAGCACCATCTCAAAACCCTGAGCAGCATACTCTGGCGGTGGGCTCCTCCTGTGGAGAACAACACATGCAACTACTGCCACGCCGTACATTCGTTCATGCTCTTTGTCGATGACTGGCGCACCTTCACCTCCCAGGGACAGTATCTCCCACCACCAGAGCTGCATCCCATCATATGGCAGAACCTCGCCCTGGCAATGTGCAAGGTGGAATCAGGCAGTGAAGCCTTCGCCCAGCACGAGGACGAGTTGAAGCGAGCAGTAACAGCAGGCTATAAATTAGCATTTGTTCCCCCTCTAGGAGACCCCTCCCCAGCCAAGTTGGCCTTACCGAGCCTCGGCTGCACTCGGGAATTCAAATAAACTTGATTCCACTTGTTTGCGCGAGCCTTCCCCGTGATGGGAGGGTGACCATCCGGGGGAGAAAAAACCTGACAGTGTAGTTTCCGCCAACAAGGCTGACTTCCTTCCCCCTCCCCTCGGGGAGGTCGGGAGGGGGCTCCTGAGGTCGGGAGGGGGCTCCTGTTGGGGCTCCCTCTTGACTTATATCTATTATTCCCCAATGTTTTGAAGATTGTTTGGGAAATGTTGTGTGCGAACACAGAAAAATGTGTACCTTTGCATCGGATTTGAGAAAATCCTGTATTTTTCATGATAAGGTTTAGTTTATATTAGGTTTTAGTTTATATAGTAAATTTGATTGTTTTTTGGTTTGGAAGGCGTTGTGATGTGAATCACAGCCCTTTTTTTATGCCCAAGAAAAACCCTCTATCTATTAAAAGATGAAAAATGATTTTATGATAATCTCCGCTTTGCGGTTGTATTGTCAATGTGAGTGTTCTTGCAAACAAGTTTGCCGCCCCCTCCCATATGCCAATACGCTGCCTCTGACGAGTCAGCTAAGATTATCAGAAAATTAAAATGGCCGCAGGCTGCAAAATATTTAAAAATCTGTTCACGCGCCGGAGTCCAGCACTGATGCAGTTCCCCCGGATGGTCTCCCTCCCATCACGGGGAGGGCTGGGGAGGGGTCTTCATTTTCCAATATTTTGCTGCGACAGCGATTTTAGATTAATATTATGATGCACTCGATGCTCATCAGAGCGAGAGTGGCATTGGCTCAGATTCATTGGCATAGAGTTCACTCTTAGGCAATGAATTTGCGACAATGCAACAAAGGCTGAAGGCCTTCATCATAATGTTAATCCATTTTTCACCCTAAAAAAGAATCATAAGATTTCCAGGTGATTCAAAATAATTCCCAATAAATTTGGTTATTTCGTAAGTAAGCAGTAATTTTGCAGATTGGAATCGATTTAAACTGTGCCCGGTTGTATCGGGCCTAAACATTATTATATATAAATATGATTAATATTACATTCCCAGACGGGTCTGTTCGTGAGTTTGAACAGGGCGTTACTGGTCTTCAAATCGCCGAGAGCATCTCACCAGCCCTCGCACGCAATGTTGTAAGTTGCGCAGTCAATGGTGAAACAGTTGAACTCAACCGTCCTATCAACGAGGATGCTACTATTGCACTCTTCCGTTTTGATGACGACGAGGGTAAGCACGCATTCTGGCACACATCTGCCCACCTCCTCGCTGAGGCTCTCCAGGAGTTGTATCCTGGTATCCAGTTCGGTTTCGGACCAGCAGTAGAGGCTGGCTTCTTCTATGATGTGCTCCTTCCTAACGGAGAGCAGATCAAGGAGGGCGACTTCCCAAAGATTGAGCAGAAGATGATGGAACTCGCAAAACTTGATGAGCCACTTGTACGCAAGGAGGTTTCAAAGGCTGAGTCAATGGCACAGTTCGGTGCTGCCGGTCAGACATACAAGTGCGAGCATATCGAGCAGGATCTCGAAGATGGTTCTATCACAACCTATACACAGGGCAAGTTCACCGACCTCTGTAAAGGTCCACACCTTGTTTCAACAGGTATCATCAAGGCAGTGAAACTCACCTCTATCGCTGGTGCTTTCTGGCGTGGCGATGCTACAAAGCAGCAGTTGCAGCGCCTCTATGGTATCTCATTCCCAAAGAAGAAGTTGCTCGATGAGTACCTCACAATGCTCGCAGAGGCAAAGAAACGCGACCATCGTAAGATTGGTAAGGAGATGGAACTCTTCATGTTCTCTGAGCGTGTAGGTAAGGGACTCCCAATCTGGTTGCCAAAGGGCACCGACCTCCGTCTCCGTCTTCAGGACATGCTCCGCAAGATTCAGAAGCGTTACGGCTATCAGGAGGTTATCACTCCACATATCGGTTCAAAGAACCTCTATATCACCTCAGGTCACTGGGCACACTACGGCAAGGACTCGTTCCAGCCAATCCACACACCAGAGGAGGATGAACTCTATATGCTGAAGCCAATGAACTGCCCTCACCACTGTGAGGTGTACGCTTCACAGCCACGCTCATACAAGGAGTTGCCATTCCGCTGTGCTGAGTTCGGTACTGTTTACCGCTATGAGCAGAGTGGTGAGTTGCATGGTCTGACACGTGTTCGTTCTTTCACACAGGACGATGCACATATCTTTTGCCGTCAGGATCAGGTGAAGGGTGAGTTCCTCCGCGTGTTGGACATCATCCAGGCAGTGTTCTCTATCTTCGGTTTCAGCGATGAGCAGGTGGAGTTCCAAATTTCATTGCGTGATCCAAAGAACACCGAGAAGTACATCGGTACTGACGAGATGTGGGCAGAGGCAGAGAATGCCATCATCGAGGCATGCGAGGAGCGTGGTCTGAATGCTCGCAAGGAGACTGGTGAGGCTGCTTTCTATGGTCCAAAGCTCGACTGTATGGTACGCGATGCTATTGGTCGTCGTTGGCAGTTGGGTACAATCCAGGTTGACTACAACCTCCCACAGCGTTTCAAGCTCGAATACACAGCCGAGGACAACTCAAAGCAGACTCCAGTGATGGTACACCGTGCACCATTCGGTTCTATGGAGCGTTTCGTGGCAGTTCTCATCGAGCACACAGCAGGTCATTTCCCACTCTGGCTCACACCAGAGCAGGTGGCAATCCTCCCAATTTCAGAGAAGTACAACGAGTATGCTCGTAAGGTACAGGCCACATTCGATGAGGCAGGAGTACGCGCATTTGTTGACGACAGAAATGAGAAGATTGGCCGTAAGATCCGCGACAATGAGTTGAAGCGAGTACCTTACATGGTAATTGTTGGTGAGCAGGAGCAGGCTGACGGCACTGTTGCTATGCGCCAGCAGGGTGGTGGCGAGCAGGCTACAATGTCTGTTGCTGACTTTGCAAAGCGTGTCAACGACGAGGTTGCAGAGCAGTTGAAGGCTACCAATGTAGCGCCACAGGATTAAAATCCAGCCAAGCCCCCTCAAGCCCAGACCCTCTCCGCCCTTCGGGCACCTCCCCCATAATGGGGAGGAATTTTAAATGCTTTGATAGGAGAGGAGGGCGCTTAGTCTTGATTTGGGTTAAAAAAGTTTAAATAATGTATAATTATCGGCTGCAAGGGATATTGATTTGTTAAAAAAATCGTACCTTTGCAGTCGATTTCTATATGTGTGCGTATTATGCGCTTATGTTTAATTACAAAACTTATTGATGAAGAACGACAAATTGAAGAATCAGTACCGCGTGAATGAGCAGATTCGCGTCAGAGAGGTACGAGTTGTAGGTGACGAGGGTGCAACAGTAATGAGCACTCGTGATGCATTGGACTTGGCACGCCAGCAGGGCGTTGACCTTGTGGAGATTTCTCCTAACGCACAGCCACCAGTTTGCCGTATCATCGATTACTCGAAGTTCATCTATCAGCAGAAGAAGCATCAGAAAGAGATGAAGCAGAAGCAGGTGAAAGTCGAGGTTAAGGAAATCAGATTCGGACCTCAGACCGATGAGCATGACTACGCGTTCAAACTGAAGCATGCCAAGGAGTTCCTCGAGGATGGCAACAAGGTAAGGGCTTATGTATTCTTCCGTGGTCGCTCAATCCTCTTCAAGGAGCAGGGTGAGGTTCTCCTCCTCCGTTTTGCCAACGATCTCGAAGAGTTCGGTAAGGTAGAGCAGCTTCCAAAGCTCGAGGGCAAGAAGATGTTCCTCTACATGGCTCCAAAGAAGGCTGGTCAGGCAAAGAAGAGCCAGCAGAAGATGGACCGCGAGAAGCGTGAGGCTGAGGCAAAGGAACAGCAGCGTCAGGAAGCCGAGCAGAGAGCAGCCGACAACGGACTCTCACAGGTGAAGGGTGCTGATGCTCTGAAGAACCTCAAGTTCGACGAGGAGTAAAAACGAAACATCGAGAATTCGATACTTCGATAATTCGAAAAATCGATAATTCGAAAAAAAAGAAATTTTATCATTCAAAGATGCGCTGCGCGTTGGTATTGCGTTGCCATCTACCTCAGGCCTGCTGGAAGTATTCCGTCAGGAAGTTTGGTTGAGCCCAGGGGTTATATTTATTAACAATTTAAAATTTTAAACAAAATGCCAAAAGTAAAGACTAATTCCAGTGCAAAGAAGCGTTTCAGCTTCACTGGTACAGGTAAGATTAAGCGTCGTCACGCTTTCCACAGTCACATCCTGACTAAGAAGACAAAGAAGCAGAAGAGAAACCTCGTTGGTACAACTATCGTTGACCCAACAAACGTAAAGCAGGTTCGCGACCTCCTTTGTCTGCGTTAATTAACCCTATTGTTTAACATTTAAAGAAGAAAGAAACTATGCCAAGAAGTGTGAATCATGTTGCCTCTAAGGCAAAGAGAACTCGTATTCTGAAGTTGACCAAGGGTTACTATGGCGCTCGTAAGAACGTTTGGACTGTAGCAAAGAACACTTGGGAGAAAGGTTTGACATACGCTTACCGCGATCGTCGTAACAAGAAGCGCAACTTCCGCGCTCTCTGGATCCAGCGTATCAATGCTGCCGTTCGTCAGTATGGTATGACTTAATCTCAGTTTATGGGTGCTGTTGCAAAGAACAACATCGGTCTCAGCCGCAAAGTTCTTGCAGACCTCGCTATGAATAACCCTGCTGCTTTCGAAGCTGTTGTAAAATCAGTTAAGAAATAGCTTGTAGAT
>JAZQOD010000150.1:0-2300 GCA_045627685.1 Prevotella sp.
AGAGAATTGCCATTTGACCTTCGGTCGAGCCTGCTTTCGCTCGGCAGAGTCGAAGCAAGCTTCACTCTGCTCTCGCTTATTCGCAGCCTTGAAAGGTCGGAACAGGATCTTTATGCTTAGGTCGAACTGTGACGGTGGTAACTCAATGCTCACTTCCTTGCCTTGCAGGATTCCGATTGGATGCTCATTGATGCGCTCGGCACTTGTGACGCTTGACTCGTTCAAAAATACCCAATAAGGAATAGACAGTTTGAACATCTGTCTTCTATGTAAGGTTACTTTCGGCATATTTATAACCTACTTACCGATGCAGAAGTTTTTGAAGATGTTGCCGAGGACTTCGTTGCTTGTGATGTTGCCGAGGATTTCGCCAAGATGGGATAGGCATAGGCGGAGGTCTTCGCTGACAAGATCGCCGGAGATGTTCATATTCAGGGCATCCAATGAACGAGTGATATCCTCGTGGGCTAATGACAAAGCCTCGTAATGACGAAGGTTTGTGACGAGAATGTCGTCAGTAAGGTCGGTAGGCACAGCCTCAATGAGTTGTTGTTCGAGTTGCTTTAGTCCTATTCCGTTGAGAGCCTGGAATTCGTCAGTCTTGTTGATGATACGGATAACGGTCTGGTCGGGCTGAATGTTAATATCTGGGAAGTCAACTCCCGGCTCAGCCATGAGAATGATAATCTGGGCTTTCTCTGCCGCTCTACGGCTGCGCTCTATGCCAAGTTTCTCGATTGTATCATCTGTATGGCGAATGCCGGCTGTGTCAATGAAACGGAAGGTCACATCTCCGATGGTCACTGTGTCTTCAATAAGATCGCGAGTAGTGCCTTGAATCTCCGACACGATAGCCTTGTCCTCATTGAGGAGAGCGTTGAGTAGTGTGGACTTACCCACATTGGGTGCTCCAATGATTGCCACTGGTACACCGTTCTTGATGGCGTTGCCCAGACGGAACGAGTGGGTGAGATGTGCTATCTCTGATTGTATGTCTTCTGCTAATCGGATTAATTTCTCGCGGTCGGCAAACTCCACATCCTCCTCCGAAAAGTCGAGTTCAAGTTCGAGCAGTGATGTCATCTCCAGCAACTGGTCGCGCAGATTCTGCAGTTTAGTGCTATATCCGCCACGCATCTGTTGCATAGCAATGCGATGAGTCGCTCTGTTCTGCGATGCTATAAGGTCAGCCACCGCCTCTGCTTGCGACAGGTCCATCTTAGCATTGAGGAATGCACGTTGGGTGAACTCGCCCGGACGAGCCATCTCGCAGCCGTTCTTCAGCAACAGTTCTACCACCTTATTTAATATATAGGCAGAACCGTGGCATGAGATCTCTGTTGAGTCCTCGCCTGTGTAGGAGTTTGGTCCATGGAAAACAGACACCAACACCTCGTCTATGACCTCGTTACCGTCAATGATATTGCCATAGACAATAGAGTAGGGCTTAGCCTCACTAAGATTTCGTCCCTTAGTGTTGCGAAAGATTCTATCGGTTATAGATATGGCGTCAGGGCCAGAGGTACGAATGATACCAATGGCCCCGCCTTTTGCTGTTGATATGGCACAGATAGTTGACATTCGGATAGTTGTATTATATTCTGTCAAGCACCAACTGGATAAGATCGTCAATCTGACTCTTGTATGTGGTGTTCATTTCCTTGGCATAGCGATTGGCAATTACCATACAGCAGGTCATTGCTTGGTGGCCGAGGATTGATGCCAGACCGGCGAGGGCTGATGACTCCATCTCGAAATTGGCAATCTTCAGGTCGCCGTATCTGAAAGAATTGGCTTTCTCATTCTGATGAGGGTCCTCTGTTTCCATTCTGATCTGGCGCCCTTGTGGACCATAGAAACCGCCACAGGCAATGGTGATGCCCCGATACATCTCTTTACCGGCGATCCGGTCTATCAGTTCAGGAGTGGCTGTTGCAACATAAGGAGCACCCTTGATAGGATTCCATTGCATGTGTTCGGTGAAAGCCTTTTCAAGTTCCAGGTCGCACACCTCATTGCGAGCAGCATAATAGTTGAGCAACCCATCAAAACCGATGCTTTTCACAGAAGCCACAAAAGTGCCGATAGGTGTTTCTGGCTGAATACCTCCACAAGTACCAATACGCACGAGTGTAAGTGTGCGATGTTCTGGGTTTTCTGTACGAGTGTCGAAATTGATATTGGCAAGGGCATCAAGTTCGTTCATTACGATATCAATGTTGTCGCAACCGATGCCAGTGCTCTGTACTGTGATTCGTTTACCTTTGTAAGTACCAGTGATAGTGTTGAACTCACGGCTT
>JAZQOD010000151.1:0-8777 GCA_045627685.1 Prevotella sp.
CAACATCACCGAAACCGTAGTTGATGGCAGTTCCGAAGAGTTTCATTGTAGGCGAGAGGTTCATATATGCATTCACCAATGGAGGGATGTTGTAACCCATCTTACGAATCTCCTGGTTGAGAATGCGGTAATCCTCGCGGAAGTTGTGCTTGCAGAACAACGCCTCGAGTTCTTTCTCGTCGTGCTCAAGCTGGAGTGGTTTCATTGGAAGGATGAGATTCTCCTTGTCATCGAAGTATTTCTTGAGGAAGAAGAGGATCATGTCGCGCCCCTTGCGGATATACGAAGGATACATGGTCATCTTACCGAAGAAATATTTCACTTCTGGGAAGATCACTGTCAATGCTCCAAGTCCGTCCCATAGGTTGTCCAAGGCGAAGATGCTCTTTGTGTTCTTACGCACATTCTGATAGTCGAGCGAAACGAACGAGCGACCAAGTTCTGCGGTATAAGGCATGTACTCGTCGAGGAATTTCTGCGAGAACTTGAACATGTGGCTTGTTGCGAGGTTTGGCTGTCCATCTTCACGAATCTCCCAGTCACGACCGAGCAGATAACGGTAACCGCCGATAATCTCCTGTGCTTCAGGATTCCATACGATGAGCTGTTTGTAGCAATTCTCGCAAGTGTCGAACTCGTCGATATCTACTGATTTTCCCGTACCACCACCTGCTGCACGGAACGCCTCTTCGCGAAGGCGACCTATCTCTTGCATCACATTTGGTGCATCGTGAGCAGTCACGATATACACCTCGTTAGCACTCTTGTTGGTTGTACGCAACTGTTTGTCGAGAGTCAACTCTGCTGCCAACAGTTCTTTTGGTACGGGCTGGATAATTGGTTCTTCCATTATATGAATATTATTCTTACTATTGTCCTGCGATTCTGGTAAACCGAACTGTGTCGGTTAGCCTTTGAGTTTATATACTTCCTCCTTCACCCACTGAGCCCATTCGTTCTGAGTCTTTGACTTGTCGAAGGTAGCTACAGGTATCGGTTTGCCAATGGTGATGGTGAATGTCTTATGACGGTTCTTCAGCATTTCGTCAACAAGGAAGAGCATAGCAATGTTGAACTTGATGCCCAGTTTCTTGCTGATGTTGGCTAATCGATAGAAGAACTCCGAGTTTTGGCCATCAAAATGTATTGGGACGATATCTCTGCTGGTCTGAATACTCTTTGAAATGAATGTCTTTTTCCATTCGAGGTCTTTTACTACTCCGTTCTGCTTGCGACTGCAAATACCAGCAGGGAACATCAGTACATGATTGTCAGCTTTGAATGTAGCCTCTACGAGAGCAGGGAACGTACGGCCGTTCTTACCGGTTTTATTGATGCCCACACAGAGAGGAGCAAGGCCAGGGAGATTCATCAGCAGGTCGTTTACCAGATATTTGAATTGGCCGTTGTATTTCTTTCCGATTACTGAACCAATGGCAATGCCGTCGATGCCGCCAAGAGGATGATTGGAAACGAAAGTGTAGAGTTTCCCGTCGTTAGCATCCGGCAGATTCTCTTCACCAACGATGTTGAGTGTGGCATCAACATAATCCACTGCATCGCAAAGCCACTGAGTACCCGTGATATCTTTCTCACGTTCAAGGAACACATTAACCCAGTCCTGATGAATCAGTCTCTTTAGAGCATTTACAACAAAGCGAGGAACAAAACGAGCCTTTGCGCCCATCTTGTCCTTCAATATTCTGTCAATATCGATAGTTGCAGCCATATTCTGTTGAGTGATAGTTTCTTTATAATCAGTAAAAACACCTCTTTTGCTTTGCAAATATAACAAAAATAATTGTTATATGAGCATGCTTTGCTGATTATTTTTAGGTCCGTGTGTTTTTTTGTGGGTGGAATGAGGAACAATTTGCGCGAAAATTCGTTGTCAAAGCGGTGGAATGAGGACGTCATTTGGGCGGAATGACGGACAGAAAGCAGTGGAATGAGGAGATAAAAGCGCTGTTTTGAGGAATACAAGCCACTGTCTCGTGGGTGCGGCGGAAGTGTTACAAAATATTAAAAACAACTTTTTTTCAAAAAAAGTGGGTAAAAGTGGGGAGATGTGGAGAAAAAATCGTAACTTTGCCACATACTCCCCCAAAAGCGCATTTCGGCAACATGCTGGAGTGTCTGAGGGAGGGGTGAATAAAGAAAAATGTAGTGTAACGTAATAGTAGCATATGAGATTCTTAGGTAACATAGAAGCCAAGGCTGATGCGAAGGGCAGAATCTTCCTCCCATCAGTGTTCCGCAAGGTGCTCCAGGCATCGGGCGAGGAGAATCTTGTGCTCCGCCGCGATGTGTTCCAGAAATGCCTCGTGCTCTATCCTGAGTCGGTTTGGAATGCACAGATGGACGAGTTGCGTTCGCGCCTCTCTCGTTGGAATGCCGCTCATCAGCAGATTTTCCGCCAGTTTGTTAGCGATGTAGAGATGCTGACACTCGACGGTAATGGTCGTTTCCTGTTGCCGAAGCGTTATATGCAGATGGCGGAGATTGAACAGTCGGTGAAGTTCATCGGCATGGGCGATACCATCGAGATTTGGAGCACCACCTTGACCGAGAAGCCTTTCCTTGAAGCAGATGAGTTCGGTGCGGCGCTCGAGGATATCATGCGTGTGGAGATTTAGATTTAAGAGAATAGTAAAAAGGTAATAGAATATAAGGAGATGGTAAAGACTGCAGAGACATATCATGTGCCGGTGCTGTTGAACGAGAGCATCGATGGACTCGACATTCGCGAGGGCGGTATCTATATTGATGTCACCTTCGGAGGTGGAGGACACTCGCGTGAGATACTCCGTCGTATCGTCGAGGCAGGCGGTGGACATCTCTACAGTTTCGATCAGGATCCGGATGCAGAAGCAAACATACGCCCTCACGACTGTTTCACCTTTGTCCGTTCCAATTTCCGCTACCTGAAAAACTGGATGCGCTATTACGGAGTGGAGCAAGTTGACGGACTGCTTGCCGATTTGGGAGTTTCCTCGCATCATTTCGATGATGAGACACGTGGATTCTCCTTCCGTTTCGATTCGCCTCTCGATATGCGAATGAACAAACGAGCAGGCAAGACGGCGGCGGATATTGTCAACGAATATGCAGAGGAACAGTTGGCCGACATCTTCTACCTCTACGGCGAACTGAAACAAGCCCGCAAGATAGCCTCGCTTCTCGTCAAGGCTCGCCAACAGCAGAAGATTCTCACTACACAGGATTTCATCTCTGCCGTAGAACCACTCTTCAAGAGAGAACGTGAGAAGAAAGACATGGCGAAACTTTTCCAGGCGCTGCGCATTGAGGTGAACCACGAGATGGACGCCCTGCGCGAGATGCTTTTGGGGTGCACCCAACTGCTTCGCCCTGGTGGACGACTGTCGGTAATCACATACCACTCGCTGGAAGACAGAATGGTGAAGAATGTGATGAAGACGGGCAATATCGAAGGAAAGGTAAACCAAGACTTCTTCGGAAGGATTGAAACCCCATACGCGTTAATTAATAATAAGGTAATAGTGCCATCGGCCGAGGAACAGGAGCAGAATCCGAGAAGCCGTAGTGCCAAGTTAAGAATAGCAGCAAAGCGATGAAGGAAGAAGAAAAGAAAACCAACGAACCGAGACTGACCGTCAGCACTGGCGAGCCAGAGGAGGTGGCTGTGCAGGTAGAAGCCGTGACTGAGCCTGAGGCAGAACCAGCTGGTGCTCCTGAACAGGAACAACCTTCGTTGCAGCAGCTTATCAGAGAGAACGTCAGCGAGGATGATGCTCCAGTATCCCGCAATAATCTCTCATTGCGAAAGATTCTCTTCGGCGATTTCCTCATGGCAGAGATTGTGCGCCGACAGATATGGCTCATCCTTCTCATCACATCGTTCTTCATGGCTTATATCGCCCAGCGATACAGTTACCAGAAGTACATGGTCGAGATTGACAAGATGTCAGTAACTCTGGAAGACGCCAAGTTCAGGGCGCTGTCCTCGCACAGCGATCTCACCGAACAGTCGCGCCAGAGTAAGATTCTCGAAAAACTCAAGGCCAACAACGACAGCCTTCTGCAGATATCCGATACACCACCATTCATGATAATAGTCCCAGAGAAATGAGTAAGTTTGAAAACGAAAAAGTAATGCCTCGCTATAGTTTCTTCGTCATCATCATGGCGTTGGTGGCTATTGCTGTGGTTGTTAAGGCAGGTGTTATCATGACGGTGAAGCGTGACTACTGGCAGCAGGTTGCCGATCGTGTAAAGCGCGACAGTGTGCCTATCAATCCTACACGAGGCGATATCCTCAGTTCTAACAACGATTTGCTGTCGTCTTCACTTCCGCAGTTCCTTCTCTTTGTTGATTTTGAGACAATGCACGCAACGGAGACTGATACACTGTGGGCAGAGAAAGAAGACTCAATCGTGAATGGTCTGCATCGTATCTTCCCAGAACGCAGTGTCGAAGATTTCCGCACCATTCTTCGTGCCGGCAAGGACACCCCGAAGATGTATGACGACGGTCATGAAGGTCGCACCCGACGCTGCAAGATATGGGACAAGCGTGTCAGTTATTCGGTGATGTCGCAAGTCAAGGAACTGCCAATCTTCCGTCTTTCGGCCTACAAAGGCGGTTTCTATACCGAGAAATATAACGCCCGAGTACGCCCTAACGGTTCGAGCGCAGCCCGTACCATCGGTTTGATGTACGGCCAGAAAGACTCCGCCAGTTGCGGTATCGAACTATCCTACGACTCGCTCCTTCGTGGACAGTCGGGCATGATGCACCGCCGAAAGGTGCGCAACAAGTACCTGTCGATTGTGGATATGCCAGCCATCAACGGTGCAGATATCGTCACTACTATTGATGTGGAGATGCAGGACCTGGCAGAAAGAGCCCTCATCGACGAGTTGAAACTGCCGGAGGTGAATGGTGAGATGGGTGTGGCAATCCTCATGGAAGTAAAGACCGGCGATGTGAAAGCCATCGTCAACATGACGAAAGGTCAAGACGGCGAGTACTATGAGAGTATCAACAACGCCATCAGTTATACCTGCGAGCCAGGTTCGGTGTTCAAGCCAGCATCAATCCTCCTCGCCCTCGATGAAGGAAAATGTGATACATCATATATCATCCACACCGGCGGTGGTGTCATGGAGATGCACAGCCGTCTGATGAAAGACCATAACTGGGCTACCCAGGGCGGTTACGGTGACATCAATGTGGCCCGTTCGCTCGAGGTCAGTTCGAATATCGGTGTCAGTTATGTCATTGACAAGAACTATGCCGCACGTCCGGAGGATTATATCGCAGGTCTTCACCGTATTGGTATCCTCGAGGATTTGAAACTCCCTCTCATCGGTTACAAGCACCCACGAGTGCCTGCACCGAAACGCAACCCGAAGGGCGGTGTGGAAGACAAGACACAGTTGCCATGGATGAGTATCGGTTATGGTACACAGATTGCACCAATCAACACCCTCACCTTCTACAATGCCATTGCCAACAACGGAAAGATGGTACGCCCTCGTTTCGTGAAGGCAGTGAAGAAAGACGGAGTGGTGATACAGGAATTCCCAACGGAGGTCATCAAGGAACAGATAACAAAGCATCCAGAGACCATTGAGACAATGCAGACTGTGCTGCGCCATGTTGTTTCCCAGGGATTGGGAAAGAAGGCAGGCAGCAAGAAGTTCGCTGTGTCGGGAAAGACAGGAACAGCTCAGGTGTCACGCGGTAAAGCCGGATACAAGAGTGGTCCTACAGGTTACTGGCTCAGTTTTGCCGGCTATTTCGGTTTCGAAGGCAAAGATCCTGAGTACTCTTGTATCGTATGTATCAAGAAGTGGGGTCTGCCAGCATCAGGTGGCGGTATGAGTGGAGTAGTGTTCCATAATATTGCCGAAGGTGTTATGGCAAAGCGCATTGCCCAGGATGTCAACAAGTCGAAGCGCGATGAGTCAGATCCAGTACCAGAGGTGCTCCGTGGAAATGTCCTCGCCGCCGACTATGTGCTGAAGAGTCTCGGATTCTCGTCGCGTCCAGACTGGGACGGTTCGTATGCCTCGGGCAATCCTATCTGGGGTATCTGTGAGAAGCAAAGCAATAGTATCAAGATAACTCGCGAGAAGCAGTTCGGCAAGACTCAGGTGCCTGACGTCACAGGAATGGGCGCTCGTGATGCAGTGTATCTACTCGAAAGTCGCGGATTGAAGGTGCGACTCACCGGTCGCGGAAAAGTGGTGAAGCAGAGCATTGCCCCAGGAACAGTATTCAAAAAAGGCACAATATGCCATATTGAACTCGAAATATCATAGTACGCATTAAATTGACAAACTCTATGAAACTAAGTGAATTGGTTAAGGGCATCAAGCCCCTTGAAATCGTAGGCTCTGTAGAAAAGGAGATTGCAGGCGTGAACATCGACTCGCGCCGAATAGGAAACGGTCATCTCTTCGTGGCTATGAAGGGAACACAGGTTGACGGTCACAAGTTCATTCCTAAGGCAATAGAACTCGGAGCAGTAGCTGTGTTGCTTGAAGACATGCCAGCAGAGACAGTAGAAGGCGTCACATATATCAAGGTGACTTCAACAGAAGAATCTGTCGGTTCTGTTGCAACAACATTCTACGGCAATCCTTCGGAGAAACTGAAGTTGGTGGGTGTAACCGGTACAAACGGCAAGACAACCATCGCCACATTATTATATAATATGTTCCGTAAGTTCGGTCATAAGTGCGGTCTGCTCTCGACAGTATGCAACTACATCGAAGACGAGGCAATCCCGACAGACCACACCACCCCGGACGCTATCGAACTTAACATGCTCCTTGCGCGAATGGTGGAAGCCGGATGCGAATATGCCTTTATGGAATGTTCGTCGCACGCCATCCAGCAGCACCGTATCGGAGGATTGAAATATCAGGGCGGTCTCTTCACTAACCTCACACGCGATCATCTCGACTATCACAAGACCTTCGAGAACTACCGCGATGCCAAGAAGATGTTCTTCGACAACCTCGGCAAGGACGCTTTCGCCATCACTAATGCCGACGACAAGAACGGACTTGTGATGGTGCAGAACTGTAAAGCAAAGGTTCTCACCTACAGTACCCGCTCGATGGCAGACTTGAAGGCACGAATCCTCGAGTGCCATTTCGAGGGCATGTATCTTGAAATCGACGGTCGCGAGGTAGGTGTGCAGTTCATTGGTCGCTTCAATGTGAGCAACCTTCTTGCAGTCTATGGCGCGGCAGTGATGCTCGGCAAGCAGCCAGAGGATGTGCTCGTAGTATTGAGCACACTCAAGAGCGTCAGTGGTCGTCTGGAACCAATCCGCAGCAGTGAAGGCGTGACAGCCGTTGTTGACTATGCCCACACCCCAGACGCAATCGTCAATGTCATTCAGGCCTTGCGCGATGTGATGAATGGCAAGGGACAACTCATTACTATCTGTGGCTGTGGCGGTAACCGCGATGCTGGTAAACGCCCTATCATGGCACAGGAAGCCGTTAAGGCAAGTGACAAGGTGATACTCACCTCCGACAACCCACGCAAGGAAGATCCGGAGTTGATACTCGATGATATGGAAGCCGGTCTGACACCAGAGCAGAAGCGCCAGGTGCTTAGAATAACCGACCGTCGTCAGGCAATTCGCACCGCTGTAGCCATTGCCCAGAAGGGAGATGTGATTCTCATTGCCGGAAAGGGTCACGAGGACTATCAGATTATCGGCGATGTGAAGCACCACTTCGATGACAGAGAAGAAGTTCGTACAGCCTTCGGACTTTAATAAGGATAATTATACATCAACCCATCGTACATTAGCATATGTTATACTATCTCTTTAGATTCCTTGAGCAGTTCGGCATCAGTGGTTCCCACATGTGGGGCTACATCTCGTTCCGATCACTTCTCGCGCTGATTCTTTCATTGCTTATCTCTATGTGGTTTGGTGAGAAGTTCATCAAGTACCTCAAGAAGAAGCAGATAACAGAGACCGCTCGCGATGTGAGCATCGACCCATTCGGCACCAGCAAAGTCGGCGTGCCTTCAATGGGAGGTATAATTATCATTGTTGCTATCCTTGTACCGGTGATACTGCTCGGCCGTCTTCGCAATATCTATCTGTTGCTGATGATTGTCACCACGGTGTGGCTCGGTTTCCTCGGAGGCATGGACGACTTCATCAAGATTTTCCGCAAGAACAAGGATGGCCTCAAGGGCAGATACAAGATTGTAGGACAGATCAGTATCGGTTTTATAGTAGGTCTCACCCTCTGGCTCTCGCCAGATGTGAAGCAGAACAACAACCTTCCTGTCGAGAACAAATCGCATCAGATAGAGGTGGTTCACCAAAGTAAGGCAGAGAAGTCTTTAAAGACAACAATCCCATTCCACAAGAGCCATAACCTCGACTATTCTGATATTATGGGCTTCTGCGGAAAGTACAAGACAGCCGCTGGATGGATACTGTTCGTCATCATGACCATCTTCGTTGTGACAGCCGTC
Organism: Prevotella sp.; assembly: GCA_045627685.1. Lineage (GTDB taxonomy): Bacteria > Bacteroidota > Bacteroidia > Bacteroidales > Bacteroidaceae > Prevotella. The sequence goes on from JAZQOD010000151.1 coordinate 8,504, forward strand.
AGCAACGGTGCGAACCTCAATGACGGTATGGATGGTATGTGTGCCGGAAACTCAGCAATAATAGGTGTGGCGTTGGGCATCCTTGCCTATGTCAGTTCGCATGTGGAGTTTGCCTCATACCTCAACATAATGTTCATTCCGGGCAGTGAGGAATTGGTGGTATTCCTGTGTGCATTCATCGGAGCACTGGTAGGATTCCTCTGGTATAACGCTTATCCGGCACAGGTGTTCATGGGCGATACCGGTTCGCTTACCATTGGTGGTATCATCGGTG
>JAZQOD010000152.1:0-3550 GCA_045627685.1 Prevotella sp.
TCCTGACTCATTGATAATGAGCATATCCCTCATCTGACCTGCGTTCCCAATTTGGGAATGCAGCTTATCCTCTTCATCTACATGCATAATGATTGCTTTAGTTGGATTGCTGTACCCCAGCACTGTTGCTACGTCCTTGCCCACGAATCCCACCTGTCCGTCAGGCATTGTCATTGTTCGGATCTGCCCGAAATGCTCATGATTAAAAACTTGAATCTTTGTATTCATACCTTAATTAAAAATATTAAAAGGTGTTTGTCCGAGGTTTGGAGCTGGCCAGTCATCCTCACCCCTTTGGACTCTGTCTCAGGGTGTTTTGCCCTTTCAACAATGCAAAAGTACGAACAAAAAAAATGACCCGTTGCTTTTTCAGCAACGAGTCAGTTAATGGTCAGTAAGATAGTCAGCAAAGTGCCGCAACCCACTGTTTCGGTCAGTAAATAGTCAGCATTTGGTCAGTGATTGGTCAGTTCTATGCGTTGGCCAATGCGTTGGCAGTAGCAATAGCCACATCCTTATAATCAAAAAACTTCGATTTTGGCACAGGGGCTTTATCAATCACCCACTCAGAAACCGGTTTGGCGAAAGACATAATATCGAGACTTGCCCTCATATCCTTGATGTTTATCCTCGGCATCTCATCGCCCATGAGCCTCTCTATGATGGAATAGAAACCATTGTAGTCGCCGTTGGCCACAATGCCCTTGTCCGTGAAAGTCCTGTACACAGCAAACCAAGGGCGCGAGCCTTTCAGCATTCTCTGCTCCATCATCTCCATCGCACCCTTTATAGCGCGAGCAATATCCTCATCGTCGTATGTCTTCTTGCTCACATCTTTCTTGACCTTTGAAATGGCTTTCATACAGTCGCTGTACGACATACGAGGACTGTCGTGGATAATCTTTCTCACCACACCAATGATTCGGTTTTCATCATCCGGGTTGAGCAGAATCGGCGAGAACGCAGGATTGCCCGGAATCAGCCATCGGTTTCCATCCAGATCCCTTGTGTAAGCCTTCACAGTACACTCGCCGTTGATCATTGCAATCACAATATCTCCGCTTTCGGCAGAATACTGCACATTCACCAACAGGTTGTCACCCTCGCGGAAGTCAAAATCCTTCATCGACTCCCCATGAACCTTCACCACATACGATACACCTTCGGAAAACAAACTCTCCGGGATCCGATAAGACCCCTCGGCAGCGTTCCCATGATCCGTAGGCATTCCAGCCTGCACACCACATTCATAATAAGGCGCCTCAACCACCTCTTCTACCTCAAGACCAATATTGAGCAATTCTTCCTTTATTGTCCTACTTTCTTCCATCAATGATTTAAGCATTATTTAATATTCATATTAACATGTTCAATAAACATGCTACAAAAGTAGGACATTTCTCCCCCTCCTCGGACAGAAAGCAGCAAAAAAACTATTCCTTGCCGACAATCCTTTCTGCCATTGCATTCAGGTGAAGGCATTGCGCCCTCGTTATCGCCTTTTTTTCCATGTGGAACTCCCATGGGCTTATCTGCAACAGCAATCCCGCAGCACAAGCATCGAAGGCTTCACCTGCCGGTTTGTATAGTTTCGGGAAACCGTTCTCACGAAGCAGGATGATGTTGTAACCACGGTTCATGGCCTCACGCAGCACATCCTTTTCCTTCGGAGAGATGGCAGCACTCACCAGCACCCCACCACGCTCGCCACATGCCAGCCACTCTTCCCGAAGACGGGCATACTCCTCGTCCGTATAGCGGCGATGCACTATGACCGCCATCTTGTCGGGAATGTCAATCAGAAACCTGTTGCCCACCACCTGGCATTGTTCTCCAGCCACAACCATGCCCGTAAGCACCGTGAAAAGTTCAGGATTCAGGCGTTTCATCATCAGTCGTCGAGGGTTGTCGGCGAGATAAGCCTTCCAGTTGTCAAGCTGCTCATCCTCATAGAGAATCTTGTCGTTGTAGCCCTGTTCAAAGAGGCTCTTCCTGCTCTCTTCGGTTGAAGCCGAAGATACAGTGACCGTCACCGTTTCCTGTGTTTCAACACAGGCTCCCAATCGCCACCAAGCCTTCGTACAGCCTTGCTTAAAGCCCCTCACAACAAGCCCCAGATGCTTATCTTCCGGCATCTCCTCATTGATATGCACAATCATATGCAGATGATCAGGCATTAAACACAGCTTCCACACCTCCACTTGAGGGTAATAAAGGCCTATCTTCTTTATCTCCTCAGTTTTAATGACCATGCCAAGCGCTGTCAGTTCCACATACGCCTGTTCGGCACTATCGCCACGCAACGTACCGAACAATGGCTTTCGTCCCTCCACAACAAGCGTGAGCATATAGGTGCCTATTCTGCGATAGTCATGCCACATACACCTTCTCTTCATCGAGTGTTTCGTTTCATGAAAGTCCGTTCTTCTTGTCGTTGCCATTTCTGTTATTTTTCAGCAAAGATACACCTTTTTCTTTATAAAAGCAAATAAATGTAACATAATAACTGTTACAAAATAATGAGACCCACCCCCATTCTAAAGATTTTTATTATTATAAATATAATAATAAAACCATAAGAAATAAGACTCTTCCAACACATAGGGTATAGTCACTCATTTTTGTAACTGTTACATGTTACATTCCGGAGACCCTCTCCGCCCCACAAGGGGGCACCTCCCCAGCCATGCTGGGCCCCGTCGTGCTTAGCGCTGTTCTTCTTCGGTTCTGACCTTGAAGAAAGCGAGCACTTCCCCCTGATGCTTGAAATCGATACTCAATCGATTTGCTACGCATCGACCATGATGGGGAGGGCTTTTAATTGCCTTGGATGTTGAGTGAATTTGTAACATGTAACAGTTACAAAATACACAGACCGTACCTGTTACAAAATCCGTTATCGTTATCGTTGTAACACATGTCAAGATATTTCCATTGCGAAAAATCCAGCAATTTGAGCAGATTCTTGTTGAAAATCACTGCACCAAAATCAAAACGCCAAAATGACTATGTCATTTCGCCCAAATGAGAACATTGCAACGGCGTTTTCATCTCATAAAAACGGCGCTTTGACAATGCCAAAACAACGCTTTTGTAAATGCCTGATAATGAGGGGTTTATAAAGACAATATTTCCATATTTCAACATTTCAATACTTCAATAAAAATAATGCAAAATAATCGAAAATAATCGCAAAAATGTTTGGTAAATTCAAATATTTTTCGTACCTTTGTAATCGTATTTGAGAGGGATGTGTGCGAGCCTGATCAGTACCGCCAGAGGCGCACAATCTGCTGCTTCGAGTCAACTAATCCAACATTAACAAGAACTAAACAAACCAAGTCCCCGTACGGTGAGAAATGTGAGTTTCACTTAATTGCCAGGGGCAACAAACATGATAAATTACAAACTTATGAAGAACAACAACGCGTCGTCTGCTAACTACGGTCGCTACTATGCAAAGGCTGTTCACACTCAGACCGTGGACCTCAACACCCTCGCAGAGCGTATCCAGCGCAACTGTACCGCCAAGAAGTCCGACTGTCTCGCA
>JAZQOD010000153.1:0-1742 GCA_045627685.1 Prevotella sp.
ACCAGGTGGGCTACTACCCTACCGCAGAGAAAACAGCGACAATCGAAAAAGATGGTTACGCATAGTCATACACCATCAAAGATAACGCCACAGGCAAAACAGTGTGGAAAGGCAAAGCCGTTCGCACTGCCGTTTCTCCAATCTCAGGCAAGGAGCGCGCCATCATCGATTTCTCTTCAATCACCACTCCTGGAGAATACACCATAAAGGCTGGAAAGACCACCCAGACCATCATCATCAAGGAACATGCTCTCGCAGAACTTGCGAAGGCTGGTATGAAGGCATTCTACCTCAACCGTGCCAGCGAACCAATCCTTGCTGAGTATGCCGGCGAATATGCTCGTCCTGCTGGTCATCCTGATGATCATGTACTTATCCATCCAAGTGCTGCCACAGAGAAACGTCCTGCTGGTACAGTGATCAACAGTGCCGGAGGCTGGTATGATGCCGGCGACTACAACAAATATGTGGTGAACTCAGCATTCTCCATCGGCATAATGCTTCGCGCATACGAGATGTGTCCGGATTACTTCAATGCAATGAACCTGAACATCCCTGAGTCGGGCAACAATATCCCTGACTTCCTCGACGAAATCATGGTTAACCTGAAATGGATGCTCACCATGCAGGATCCTGACGACGGTGGTGTTTACCATAAGATGACAACTCCAAACTTCGAAGGATTCGTCATGCCTACCGACTGCCATCAGCAGCGCTATGTAGTTCACAAGACCACTGCTGCAGCCCTCGACTTCGCCGCTACAATGGCTCTCGCTTCACGCATATACCAGAAGTACCCAGAATACAAGGCATGGGCAGAGGAGGCTCTCCAAAAGGCTGAATATGCCTACGAATGGGCAAAGCATAATCCAAGCATCTACTACCGCCAGAATGAGATGAACAAGAACTTCAAGCCTGCGGTAAACACTGGTGCTTACGATGATAACAATGTGGAGGATGAGTTCCGCTGGGCTGAAACGGAGATTACTGTGACAAAGGCTGTCAACTCATCAGAACAGCCTGACCTCAAAGATATTACTCCTGACTGGGAATACACTCGTCTCTCACTCCCTTCATGGGGCAATGTGGCAACGCTCCCTGCATACGGGTTCGTGGGCTATATCAATCAGGTGGGATTCCTTGACAAGGTAAGACAATATGTTGGTGGACAGGCAGACTCATATCTCTACGATTTCCTTGGTAGATATCTCGCTGAAGTACCTACATCGTGCTACAACGCTCCTTACGGCAACACTCCAAAGGATTTCCAGTGGGGTGGCAACGGCGAGTTGTGTTGTGGTCGTGGCATTGCAATGCTCTACGCATACCGCATCACTGGCAACAAGAAATATCTCAAGGGTGCTCTACAGATTGCCGACTATCTCCTTGGCCGCAACGCCACTGGCTATTGCTATGTGACAGGCTTCGGCTCGTTCTCTCCACAGCATCCTCACCAGCGTCTGTCTGAGGCCGACGGCATCACTGCTCCACTGCCAGGCTTCCTTGTTGGTGGTCCAAATCCTGGCAAGCAGGATGCACAGTTCTGCAAGGGTTACTACTCCGACTATGCCGACGAATGCTATGCCGATGATATGGGTTCCTATGCTTCCAACGAGATTGCTATCAACTGGAATGCATCACTCGTTGCATTCATCGCTTGGCTCGACGCCGAAATGAAATAAAGCACTCTCCGAATGGTCTAGTAATTGCGCACGAATTCAAAGAATTAAAAAGAATTATTC
>JAZQOD010000154.1:0-11492 GCA_045627685.1 Prevotella sp.
ATGGTAAGATGCACCCAGTTGATTCTAACGAGTTGTCGTTCATGCTCGCTGCTCGTCAGGCATTCGCAGAGGCATTCAAGGAGGCAGGTCCAAAGATTCTCGAGCCTATCTACGATCTCGAGGTTTATGTACCAGCAGACTATATGGGTGATGTAATGTCAGATCTCCAGGGTCGCCGTGCAATGATTATGGGTATGGACTCAGAGGCTGGTTACCAGAAACTCTCTGCAAAGATTCCTCTCAAGGAACTCTCTAACTACTCAGTAGCCCTCAGTTCTCTCACTGGTGGTCGTGCTTCGTTCTCAAGCAAGTTCGCTTCTTACGAGCTCGTTCCAACAGATGTTCAGAACGCCCTCATCAAGGCTCACGAGGCAGAGCAGGAGGAAGAATAACATAAAAAGAAAGAGAGCTGGACGCAAGCCCAGCTCTCTTTCTTTTTGTATTATTGCTTGCACAGCGCCTTGAAACTGCAGTTCTCGCAACGACGGGTTTCTTCGGTTGGACGGAATGGGACTGTCTCATCGAAGATTTCGGCAAGAAGAGAATATAAACCCTTGCGGAAGTCTTCCTCGTAGTCGAGAACATCATTGACAGACTTCGGTTCTTTCTTGTCACCAAACTTCACTATAGGGTCCTTGACACTCTTAGGCTTCTGGATATACAACAATGCCGGACGGACTGCATTCGATGCAGGGTTGAGAGGTGGTATGATGGTCTTCTCGCCCTTTGGGTATGCCTCGATACTCGACTGACTGTGACGTACGATGACTGAATAGAGCATCGATTGGACAAGATAATCTGAGTGATCCTTGATGTTCTTTGGGTCGAAGATGGCATCAATGGTCTCCTGTACTGCTGGTTCTGTACGACCGGTCTTATAGTCAACCACACGCAACACCTGTTCGCCGCCGTCATTGATACAGTCAAGACGGTCGATGCTTCCACCAATCATCAGTCGGCGCTCATTGCCGTTGTTCATAGTGAACGAGATGCGCTCGTAGGCATACTGTTCCAATCCCAACACACGGAATGGTGCCAACTCCTTATCGGCTTTGAGCAACTGCTTTATAAGTCGCTTTATCACGGCATGGTTGATAGTCTGCATACCATCGTAATGAGGCGTGCGGCCATTGAAGAACTCCGTGCGGAAGGCTTCGTCGATATAACGGTCGATAGCAGCACCGCCCTTGTCGCTCAGCAGATATTCTATACTCTCCTTAGTAACCTCACCATTGACGCCCCTTATTTCTTGATACATGTTCTCGGCAGCAGCATGGAAGATTGTACCAAACTGGCGCGAGTCGATGAACTCCTCCTCTTCTATTTCGCTCAATCCTGCCAAGCGATTGAAATAGAACATCAATGGGCAACGCAGATACTTGTTGATGGCAGAAGGCGAGAGGGAGAACACTTTGTTGAGACTTTCCAACACCGGACCAACCTTTGCTACCTCGTGTGGATGGCCAGCCTCAGGTAACTGCTTGGCTGTGAGGTTCACCTGATGGAAGTTCATATAGTCGTTCTCTACCATCATCTGGAGCATGAAACGGCTCATCTGACCGGTATGTCCGTCTTCGGTAGAAGAGTTGTAGGCAATGGTGATGTCGCCACAACGCTGCATCAGACGATAGAAATAGTAAGCGTAGATAGCCACCTTGTTCTCAACCGTTGTCAGTCCATGCGCCTTGCGGATGATATGCGGGATGAGCGATGAGTCGTTGACGCCCTTTGGTAGGTTGCCCTCGTTGCAAGAAAGCAGAAGGACATGGTCGAAATCGAGGTTACGAGTCTCGAGAACACCCATTATCTGGAGGTTCACTGCCGGTTCGCCATGGAAAGGCATAGAGGTCGATTTGATAATCTGATCGACAAGACGGATGAGTGTTGTCATGTCGATGTCGAGGGCACAGTAGCCCTCCTCATCGATGACACACAAGTCATGGAGACGGGTTAAGATACCATGCATACGGAACAGCGACTCCTGCATAAATTGCTCCTCGTAGGTGGCATCCTCAGTGTCGGGATCCTTGCCCTCGGTGACACAACGTTCTATACGGCGGTGCTCGCACTCCTGACCGATGATACGCAGTGCTTTGAGCAGACGCGACATAAGAGTCTCGTTGCGCTTTGCCCCCACCTCAGTGCATGCAGAAAGAAGCAAGTCGAGGTTGTCGGGAGCATCAGTCTGACAGAGATCCTCCTGTGTAGGGAAGAAGATACGATTCTCGTGGAGGGTCTGCAGCAGTTCCGAAGCCTTTGGCGAGAGGAATCCAGCGTAAGGGTGGCGAAGGATGTTGCTCACCTTACGGAGGTCGTTGCCCTCGCGATGAAGAAGCAGGTAGTTCTTTACCAACGATGTCACAGGCGACTGTGCAAGAGGAAAGCCCACAGTGATGTTTGCCTTGCCCGATGTTTCCTCAGGAAGACTGTGGATTACATTCTTCAACAAGGATTCGTCGCTAAGCACTATCGCTGTGCGCTGACCGGGAGCCAAACGGTTCTTGCCCTCTTCGGTCAACCAGTCCGCGATATAACGAGCCTGTATATTCTCGGTCGATGCCGAGAGGTAGGTGACATCTTTCATCACCTTGTTGCCCACCTCGTCATTACGACGGATGTTCTCGAACACCTCTTCGAGGTCCTTCAAGGCATTAGGGAACTTAAGCAACAGTTCCTTGTTGATGAAATGCCCAGCCTCCTTGTCAGCATAGTAATTGTCGTAGTCCCAATAGAAGAGCGCCAGGTCCTGATTCTTCATGCTCTCGAAAAGGCGCTGTTCACATTTCTGAGTCATGTTGAAACCAACGAACAGATACTTCTTGCATTTCCACTCAAGACTGTCGGCACGTTCTGCCACCTCACGATAGAGGGCACCCTCATAGGCAAGTCCTTTGGCAAGCATCGCGGCGTTGAAATCGTTGTAGATATCACCGAGATTATTCCAGAGCATCTCGAAGTTGCGCTTCAGGATTGACTTCTCATTGTCACCATTGCTCATGTCAACAAGGTTGAAGAACTGCATGAGAGCTTTCATCTGTTCTTCGTTGAGATAATCCTCCGGCTGTGCCTTCAACGCTTCAAGGTCGCGTACATTATTAAATATAAGCGATGCATCACCCATATTCTTGTCAAGGTCATCGAAGTCGGCCATCATCATCTCACCCCAACTCCAGAATCGGTCGAGCGACTCCACCTGACGTGGTTCATGCTCAGGATGCGCCTCGTTCTCCTTGTCGTATTCAGCCTGCATATACTTCGAATAAACATCGTAGAGGATGCAGTTTGCAAGGATAGGGTCGGCAGTGTTCTGTTCCGACTGGGAATGGAACAGGTCGGATATGGTGATATACTGAGGACACCAGATAGGACGGTTGCCGGCAGCCTTGTAGAGGTACTGGTTGAGGAAGAGCGATGCTCGCTTGTTAGGGAACACCACTGCTATGTCGGTGAGGTCGATGCGCTCTGTGCCTTGATTGCTGTAACGACGGATAATATCGTCAGCAACATATTCCAAAAATGACTTCATCTTAGAATTTACGGATTTACTGATTTACGGATTGCGAAACGGGTTTGATATCGTTCTTGTAAACATACCACAGATAGCCGCGGACATTGCTGTAGCCCATCTGCTGCAAGAGATTCATATAGGTTTGCACCTGGTGGATATAGCCTTCCTTGTGGGTGCCGAACTTATAGTCGATGACAGTGATCTCATCACCACGACGCACCACACGGTCGGGGCGGAACTCCTTCACCATGCCACTTTCTTCATCGTAGCCAACAAGAGTGCATTCGTTGAATACCTCCACATCGTCTGAGAACCAACTGTTGATGATGTCGAGTTTATTGTTCTCGATGCGGTTTCTGATGAGTTTCGCCATATTGTCGCGGTTCATTTCCGGGTCGGTTGCTGACAGGCGACCGTCTTGTTCGAATTCACGCAACACCTTGTCAATCTCAGATACCGACTTGATACGAGCCAGCACATTGTGGAGAATAGTACCGGTTGAGGTGTTGCTGAGAGCAGTGTTCTCCTCGCCGGAAGGCTCAACAAACTTGCGACTGGCGTTGCTCTGACGGAACTCGAGGTTGTTCTGCAAGTCTTTTATCTTCACCTCGAGCAGTGAAGCGTCCTTCTCGAACACATTTTCCGAGTGCTTCTCCTTCTTGTCTTCAACGAAGAGCGAACCGAAGGTGAAACGGATGTCCTTGTTCTCGTCGTCCTTGTCGTAGTCGAGGGTGCATCCTGCAAACTCAGGCATGTCGGCAAGGAGTGGGAGAGTGCGCTGGATGAGCGAAGAGCGATTTCCATTGTTGGTTGCTTTCTTGCGTTCTCCAATGACGAACAGGTTCTTGCGGGCACGGGTGAACGCCACATAGAGCATGTTCATATTGTCGATATAAATCTGTATCTGCTCGTTGTAGTACTGTGCATCGAAATGGCTGTTCTTGATGTTTCGGCTGTTGACAGGCAACACTGGCATATTGCCGAAAGGAAGAACCTCGGTGGTGCACCACAGATCGCTGCCGAACGGATCGAGTTTCCAGTCAACAAACGGAATAAGCACATGCTCTGCCTCGAGTCCTTTGCTCTTGTGAATGGTGAGCAGACGAACGCCGGTGAGCGAACCGCCCTTGACAGTCTTCTTGTGGATGGAATCCTCCCAAGCGTCAAGCAGGAGTTCAAGGTCAGGGTTGTTGTTCTGTGCGAAAGTGCTTATCTGGTCGTAGAAGGCAAGGATATAAGCCGTCTCGCCTTCAAACTTCTGCAAACCGAAGATGCTGAACAGTTCCTCTGCAAGATCGGTGAGCGGACGGGTGAGGAGCATTCCTTTGTTGGCAACGAAGTCGGCAGGCAGATATTTGTTGATCTCCTCGTCTTCGCGGAAGAACACCTCGCTTATGGTGTTGCCCAGAACTTTGCCCTGATAGAGTTTCGCCAACTGAGCCTTTGCCAGTTTGTCGTTAGGATGGTTGAGCACCCTTATCGCAGTGATGATGATGTTCACAGCAAACGATGCGTCGAGTTTGAATGCCTCGTCGGAAACGAAAGTGTGGGTTTTGAACACATCCTGCAGATGCTCTGCCATGTGAGTCAGTTCACCGTTGTTGCGGGCAAGGATGCAGATATCCTCATCCTTTACTCCGAGGTCGAAGAGTGTCTGCAACTGTTCGTTGACAATATTCATCACTCTCAGGAAAGAGTCAGAGTCCTCATCATCCTTTGAACCTTTGGCAAGCAACTGGATGTCAACAAGACCACGGTTCTTCTTTTCTTCCTTAGGAACATGCTGGAAAACATCCTTCTCATTATATATTTCAGGGAGGATATGGCAGTGAGGATTGTCAGCAAGCAATTCTGCCTCGACGTTTGCACCCTTGATAAAGAACCAGTTGTTGAAGTTGATGACATTTCCCTCAGAACGGTAGTTATCCTTCAATGGCAGTTCCTCGTAGCCGTAATTGGTGATATGCTTGTCGGCCTTCAGTTCGTTGTGGAGCAGTTTCCAGTCACCGTTACGCCAACGGTAGATGCTCTGCTTCACATCGCCCACAATGAGGTTCTTTGAGTTCTCTTTGGCGATGCACTCACGCAGCAGGGTATTGAAATTCTGCCACTGAATGGTACTTGTATCCTGGAACTCGTCGATCATGATATTCTCCAGTGGACCGCCGATTTTCTCGAAGATGAACGGAGCATCGCTGTCAATCATCATGCGGTTGAGCATGTTCTGTGTATCGCTCAGGAGGAAACGGTTGTCCTCAGCGTTCATTGCGTTCACCATCTCCTTGATATGGCTGAGCAGACGAAGTTCATTGAGGTTGCGCACAACAGCCTTTGCAGTAATCACATCTTTCACGAGGCGCTCGCGACGGGTGTTTGCCTCGCAGATAAGAGGCACGAGTGTGGTCTCGGCAAACAGATAGATAGGCGCAGTTGTCTTCACGCCTTTACGGAACCAGCCTTCTGCACCTTCGGAGCAGCTCTGAGCAGTCTTGTTCCAAACCTTGTCCGAGGCGTATTCGCCCATCTGGAGTTTTTTGAAGAATCCCCATGTGTTGGACTTGAACTCACCTTCGGTATATCCGGCAGCATCCATAGCCTTGAAGAACTTGTCGGCATAGTCGGCCATCTCCTTGTCGGCATCACGGATGGTGGATTTCATCATCTTGTAATAGTCAGAGAAGAAGCCAGGGTTCTTTGACTCATCAAACTTCTCCTGCAGTTCGTCGGCGTGTTTCTTATAGTCGTCCGAGAATATCTTTCTGCCGAACGCCTTGATGCTGTCGATGACATTCCAACTCTTCTCGTCTTCCATCTGTTCGTTGATATATCCGAGAATCCATGTCAGGATGCGGCTATCTTCGGTAAGGTCCATGATGAGTTGATCTACAGCCTTCTCTTCAATCTCAATATCGTTGAGTTCAACACGCAGGTTGGCGTTGAGATTCATCTCGCGGGCAAGGTTGCGCAGCACCTTCTGGAAGAATGCATCGATGGTCTCGATATTGAAATTGCTGTAGTCGTGGAGTATAAGCGTCAGTGCTTTCTCTGCCTGCTTGCATACAAAATCCTGTTCCAAGTCCAGGTCCTTGCAGACACGTTCGAGATAGTCCTTTGAGTCTGGGAGACGGCGGGCGATGCCGAACAACTGGCTCAGGATACGATGCTTCATCTCTTCGGTGGCTTTGTTTGTGAAAGTCACGGCGAGAGTCTGCTTGTAGGCTTCGGGATTCTGAATGAGAAGTTCAATGAAACGCACAGCCAGAGTGAAGGTCTTACCAGAACCAGCACTCGCCTTATATACGGTCATTGCTTTGTAATCGTTCTTCATATTGGGTGTTTTTGTTTCTATATTACAAAGATAAGAAAAATAAAATGAAAAGTGGACAAACCCTTTGCAGAATTAGTCCACTTTCTATTGTTTTTCTTTATAAAGCCTCGTCTTCCGGTTTTTCTATCTGGCGTTGAGGGCGCGGTTTTGGCAGTCGTTTTTTGTTTTTCAGCCAAGCCTCCTTACGCTTTTCGTAGTTCTCCCGGGCGTATTCGAGATAGTTGTCAGCCATATCTCACTTTTTACTTACTTGTACCTACTGTATATGACGCTCAACTTGATGTCGTCATACGGATTGCGTGCTCCACCAACGAGGCGTGTACTTGTGAATGACATGTTGTGCACAATCTTCACGATGTTTCCGCTGTTGTTGGTAGTAGTTGTGACAGGCACCACCACAACCTTGTTCCAGTCCTCGGTTGCCTCACCCTTCATCTTTGCTGTATGCATAGCATTGATGAGCGAACTGATGTTGCCAAAGGTGTAGATGCTCTTTGAATTGTCGTAAGATGAGAGGAACGAAATCTTGTTGTTGATGATGTCCCTGTTTTCAAAGAACGAGTTCAAACTGTCTTTCGGCAAGAGCAGGAGTGAAGTAGGGTTAGGGAAGTTGTACTCGCTGTCAGTAGTGTTGATGATGCGCTGCAATGAGAACTTCGCAGTGTTGATACTGTCGTTGGCATGGCCTTCACAAATCTCATCTACAGGGATTGTCAACTCGGTGAAGATACCAGCAGGAGTCTTCAGGTATGTGCATGTCTCATCGTTGGCAAGTTGCTGGACAGCAGGACGGTCGTTGATGATGTTTGTGCGCTGCATCACCTCATTGGTACCGGCAAACGAAGTAGTACCGGTGTAGGCAACAGAATCCGATTTGCCGTTGTAGGTGAAGTAGATGTTGAGCTGTGTCACAGCCACATAAGCCATACTTCCGATACCGCCTGTTGCTTCGAGGTAGAATCCAGGAATCACATTGTTGGTGAGTCGGATGGAATTCTTGAAGTAGTCAGGATGCTCGTAATATGTGCGCATCACGTATGTACCATAGTTATTATATGTCACACCGTTCTTGTCGGTGTAGGCATCGTTCAATCGGATACGGATGTTATTGGTGAAATCCTCATCATGACGCGCTGACTCCGGTACATTCAAATCTGTGAGAGTGTAAACGGTACTCTTCTTCAAACCGTCAGGCGAGATGAATCCCTCGGCCTTAGGATCGAAGTTTGAATAGTACTGCACATTCTCCTTCATCGGTTTGTTCATCTCATAGGCAGTACACTTCATCGATGTCAGTGAGTCACCATAGAAATCATGGAAGAACAGGCGCAACTCGCAAGAATCGGCCATTACCAGTCCCTTCTCATCGCGGCTCACGATGGAGTCGAGTGGAGGGAACTCGTAGTTCTCCAGTGTATGGAACTGTGTCATGTAGTTTGCCTGGATGTAATCGCCGGTCTCTGGGTCGCGGATAGTGCCGAGATAACTGACACTGTTGCGAGCATAGACAGAATCGACGACGATAGAGCGTGAAGACAGTTTGAATGTGTCTGTCGCAATTTCCAGATGATCCATGTCACTTGTGATACTACCACCGAGAGTGGCGGTGCTCTCATCGCAGGCAATGAATGCCAGTGATGCACAAGCGGCTATAAGGAGTGTTTTTAATTTCATTTTCAAATGATTTGTTATAGGTGGAATTCTACAAATTCTCGATGAATGCCTGATAAGCCTCGACACCAGTGTTCTCGTGGACAGCAATGTTCTTTGCCTTTGCATAATCCACAACCTCAGCATCAGCCTCTGGCGATGCCACGCATACTGCATCACTGTAATCGACAGCCAGTTTGAGCAGTTCCTTCAAGTCGAACTCGTTGTTGTAAGGCTCGAGGGTTTCGGCTGTAACGGCTTCTAACTCAACGCATTCCTTGGTGTCGCTGCTGAATTCACCCTTGATATTGTTTCCAAACAGGTTGGTCACCACTTTGGCATCAGCAAAGCATGGCTCCTCGTTATACACCATCTTGAGATAGATAGGAACGACAGCCGCCATCCAACCCTGACAAACAATCACATCCGGTGTCCAGCGGAGCTTCTTTACAGTCTCAAGGACGCCACGAGCAAAGAATATAGCGCGCTGACCGTTGTCAGCATATTCATTGCCATTCTCATCAATCTCCATCTTACGCTTGTGGAAATACTCCTCGTTGTCGATGAAATAAACCTGGACGCGTGATGCAGGGATTGATGCTACCTTGATAAGCAACTGATGGTCAAGACCGCCTACATTGATGTTCAAGCCCGACAGACGGATTACCTCATGCAACTGACCGCGACGCTCGTTGATTGTACCCCATTTCGGAGTGAAGGTACGAATCTCCTGTCCTTTAGCCTGAAAGAATTCTGGTAACTGTTGTCCCAACAGAGCCATGTCAGAATCCGATACATAAGGAGTGATCTCCTGATTGATGAACAAAACTTTCTTAGACATATTAAAATCTTTCTGTTACAATATTATTGTTTCCTTTGATAAGGGGGGAGGGCAGAGGCTTTTCGCCTCATGCCCTGTATTGAAGTGGGAATTATTCTACCACTACGAGTGGAGTGTCCTCCATAACGCTTTCGCCAACCTTTACGCAGATAGCAGTAACCTTACCGCTCTTCTCTGCCTCGAGATTGTTGGCCATCTTCATAGCCTCAAGCACAACGAGAGTGTCACCAGCACTTACCTCATCGCCAACGGCTACCTTGATCTCAGTAACAACACCAGGGAGTGGTGCCTTGAGAGCATTGTTTGCGTTTACATTAGCAGCAGAGGTCACCTCGCCCTCAGTCGATTCTGCCTTTGGCTGACCGAGTACAGGCTTCTTCTTCTCTGGCTCTGCTTTCTGCTCCATTTCTACGGTGAATGCCTCACCATTGACGGTTACATTAGCGATGTTCTCGTTAACCTCGCCAATCTCTACATTGTATTCCTTACCGTCGATTGTATATTTGAAATTTGCCATATCAATTATCAATTATCAATTTTCAATTATCCATTCTCTTACGGCTTCTGAGTGAAGCTGAGGAACTTTGCATCCCACATAGTCTGCTTTGGCTTGATTGTGATGATGCCTGATTCCTTGTCGTGTACATTATTGCCCTGATATTCATACAGAGCCATTGCTATTGCAGCATAAATATTCTTATCCATATCGATACTATTGTATTAATGCCCTCCCCCTAAGGGGGAGCGGGGTGGGGCTCTTACATTGGCATACAGCCATGCTTCTTAGCAGGCAGTGACTGACGCTTGTGAGCAAGCTGAGCCAATCCGCGACAGATGCGGAAACGGGTGTTGCGTGGCTCGATTACATCGTCGATATAGCCATACTGTGCAGCCTGATATGGATTTGCGAACATCTCTGTGTACTCCTCTTCCTTCTCAGCGATGAATGCTGCTACATCACCACCTTCTTCCTTGACAGCCTTGATACCCTTAGCCTGGAGCACAGCAACAGCACCCGAAGCACCCATTACTGCAATCTCTGCTGAAGGCCATGCGAAGTTGAGGTCGGCACGCAACTGCTTGCAGCCCATCACGATGTGCGAACCACCGTATGACTTACGCAGTGTGATAGTGATCTTTGGAACAGTAGCCTCACCGTAAGCATAGAGCAACTGTGCACCGTGGAGGATTACAGCGTTGTACTCCTGACCAGTACCTGGGAGGGAGCCCGGTACGTCAACGAGGCTCACGATAGGAATGTTGAATGCATCGCAGAAACGAACGAAACGAGCACCCTTGCGTGAAGCGTTGGTGTCAAGAACACCAGCGTATGCTGATGGCTGGTTGGCAACGATACCTACCGACTGGCCGTTGAAACGGGCAAAACCGGTGATGATGTTCTTTGCGAACTTTGGCTGAACCTCGAAGAACTCGCCGTTGTCGGTCAAAGCACCGATAACCTTGTACATGTCGTATGCCTTGTTTGGATCATCAGGAAGAATCTCGTTCAGAAGGTCCTCAGCACGGTTGATTGGGTCAGTGCACTCTACGCGTGGAGCCTCCTCCATGTTGTTTGAAGGAATGTACGAGAGGAGAGTCTTGATCATCTCGAATGCCTCTTCCTCGGTCTTTGCTGTGAAGTGGGTGACACCACTCTTTGTAGCGTGAACCGATGCACCACCGAGGTGCTCTGCGTCAACATCCTCACCTGTAACCGACTTCACAACCTTTGGACCAGTGAGGAACATGTATGATGTGCCCTCTGTCATGAGGATGAAGTCAGTAAGACCTGGTGAATAAACAGCACCACCAGCGCAAGGACCCATGATAGCCGAGATCTGTGGGATAACACCCGAAGCAAGGATATTGCGCTCGAAGAGTTCACCATAACCAGCCAGTGAGCAGATACCCTCCTGGATACGAGCACCACCCGAGTCGTTCATGCAGATGAATGGAGCTCCGTTCTGCATTGCCATATCCATAGCCTTGCAGATCTTCTGCGACATTGTCTCAGAGAGCGAACCACCGTTTACAGTGAAATCCTGTGCTGATACATAAACCAAACGACCGTCGATTGTGGCAGAACCAACAACGACGCCATCGCCCATATACTGCTTCTTCTCCATACCGAAGTTAGTGCAACGGTGGAGTTTAAACATGTCATA
>JAZQOD010000155.1:0-3877 GCA_045627685.1 Prevotella sp.
TGTGTAGTTTATCAAAACGTGCTACGGTATCATCGCCGAACTTCTGCATTGGGCGCAGCACGCGGTCGAGGGGTTTCTCGTCCTCGGGGTGAGTCTTCGAAAAGAACTTGTCGGCATAGCAGATGAGTTTCTCTTCGTCGGTCTCGGGCAACAGGTCGATCATTGGCAGTGGGAGGTTCTGCTCGGCAACATCCCTCATTGTGAGTCCAGCACCGGTATGTCGCTCGCACACCCTTGCATAAGGTTCGATGCTCTCGGCGCTCAACCCGTTTTCCTTGGCATAACGGCGGAGGATTTCACCACCGCATACTCCATGACGGATATATGGCTCTGTTCCGTAGCACTCGATGCCAGGAGCGTCGCACTTGACGATGCCGATATCATGGAGCATTGCTGCATCATAAACAAACTGGCGGTCGAGAGGCAGGCGTTTCTCATCGATGATGCGAACAGCCATCTCTGCCACTCTCTCACTATGGAGGAGAAGAATACGACGCAACGCCGCATTCTCTCCATAGTATTTGTTTATGATTTTTTCAACGTTCATTTCTTTTCGATTATTCGAAATATCGATAATTCGACAAATCGCTTAGTCCTGGGCAGGACGCTCGATATACGCAATCACATCGCCCTTGCGAACCTTGGCGCCCTGCTTTGCGTTGATCTCAACGAGCTTGCCGCCGAGGGCTGCTGGTACGGTGAGGAGTTCGCCCCATGTTGCCTGCATATAGCAGAAGGCATCACCTTCGTTGTACTCCTTGCCGATGAATGGCTCAACAGATGTGCCGCACTCACCGTCACCGTTCATCTCCCAGAACAACTGACCGTTGCATGGTGCTACGATAGCATCAGCCTTTGCGTGCTTGAATGCAGCGAGTTCCTCTGGCGAGAGTGATGTGCCGAGCTTAGCATCCTTAGCCTTCTGGAGGTCAGCAAGGAAGTTCTTCTTAGCCTGACCCGACTTGTAGTTGCGATACTGCTCTGGGTGCATAGCGAGTTCGAAGAGTTCCTCGTCGTCCTGACCGCGATCCCAACCGTTCTCCTCCATCTCCTTGATGAAGTTGTCGAGGTAGAGTGTCTCTGGAACGAATGAACTTGGCTCGTCGCTAACGAACTCGAAGCCCTTCTCCTTTGCCAACTCAACAATCTCTGGTGCGAGTTCACCTGGAACCTTACCCGACTTGCCGAGAATCATACCCCATACAGAGTCGTCCATCATTACATAGCGACCCTTGCCCTGCTCGATGGTGAGGAGGTTGAAGAGTGCGATGTTCTTCACATACTGCGAGAATGGTGTTACCAATGGTGGGAAACCAACCTTTGGCCATACATACTCTACCTCGTTGAACAATGCTACGAGCATATCGTCGGTAGTGAGTTCTGGCTCACCCTTCTTCTTTTTGAGGTTGTTGATAACACCCTGGATACCACCGAGGTCGGCCATCATTGAACCCATCATTCCGCCTGGGAGACCGCAACCGAGAAGGAGCGATGACATGTGCTTGTTGGCAGGGTTGATGAAATAGCCGAGCCAGTCGTCGATGAACTCCTGTGTGAGTGTACGAGCCTTCATGTAAGCGTTCATGTTGATCTCTGGAACATCGAAACCTGCATCAGCGAGCATAGCGCGAACAGAGATGATGTCTGGATGAACCTTACCCCATGACAGTGGTTCGATGGCTGTATCGATGATGTCGGCACCATTCTTACAAACCTCGAGGATTGAAGCCATTGAGAGACCAGGACCAGAATGTCCGTGATACTCGATGATTACCTCTGGGTGCTTGTCCTTGATGGCCTTTGTCAAACGACCGAGGAATCCTGGCATACCGATACCAGCCATATCCTTCAAGCAGATTTCAGGAGCACCAGCCTCGATGAAGAGGTCGGCCTTTGCTGCATAATACTCAACGGTGTGAACTGGTGAGTTGGTGATACAGAGTGTTGCCTGAGGAGTCATGCCAGCCTCGGCTGCCCACTTGATTGAAGGGATGATGTTACGCTCGTCGTTCAAACCACAGAAGATTCGTGGGATATCGACACCCTGAGCGTGCTTCACCTTATACATCAACTGACGAACATCGTCAGGCACTGGATACATACGCAATGCGTTGAGACCACGATCCAACATGTGAGTCTTGATGCCCACCTCGTTGAATGGCTTACAGAATGCACGAACGGCATCGTTTGGATTCTCACCTGCAAGGAGGTTCACCTGCTCGAAAGCACCACCATTGGTCTCAACACGGCTGAAACAGCCCATCTCAATAATAACTGGGGCGATACGCTCCAACTGATCTTTGCGTGGCTGGAACTTACCCGAGCTCTGCCACATGTCTCTGTAAACGAGACTGAACTGAATTTTCTTCTTCATCTTGATATTGTTTTTTGTTTGTTATTTCTTACCTTTTGATAAATTCACGCGCGCTGTTTCATGCATATACGCATGCACATATACACACATGGACTGCAAAATTACAAAAAATCTGCGAGATACAAGCATTGTTTCACATCTTTTATCACACACACTCGCAGAAACAGAGAAAAACACCAATATATCATAATTATTTCGGAGAAATATCGTTACTTTGTTTTTTATTTTGTACTTTTGCAAGGAAATATGTACTGCAATATGAAGAAACTGCTTGTTTTCGCGCTTTTCCTTACAGCCGCCATCAACATCGGATGCGGAGGAAGCCACAACGACAATGACGATAGTAAAGGGCATGCCACCAAGGATTTGATGCTCTCTGACGACAAGACCATCAAAGGACTTGCCTGCGACGGATGCAACGACTCCGTCATCTGGCTCTATCCCGGCGAAGGCAAAGACCCTGTGAAATACGACATCATCGATGCCACACGCAACAAGAAGGTGATCGGACAGATCAAGGTAGGCGACTGGATTGGTATTGTCACCAACCCAGAGGACTCCACTGTGGCTGACTTCGTCATCGACCTCGACCAGTTGAAAGGCTCGTGGTGCTACATCGTGATGCCAACATTCCGCGAGTACGACCAGCTCTCGAAGAAGCAGCAGGCACGCATGGAGCGCGACATGCCCGACTCGCTGAAAGAGAAATACCTCATACCACGCGAGTACGGCTTCACCTTGAAGCGTCAGTTCCAGGCATCATCCATCGGCTATGTACCTAACGCCTCATCGCTCGAAGCAGAGAGCCCGGTAATCTATCCAAAGATGGCATACTATTTCGCATGGCATATCCTCAACGGCAAGATCATCCTCTCACGTTATGCCAGCGACCCACCGTTGAACACCGACAGCAAGGAGAAAGTGAAGATGCCGGATGTCATCAACGACACCATCGATGTCGACTACCTGTCCGACGATTCCCTTGTGCTCAGTTCCGATGGCGTATCGCGCAGTTATTACCGCATCTCGAAAGCCACCGAGGCAAACAAGATGGCACGCGAGAAGGCAGCCAAGAACGCCAAGGAGGCGCTGCACAGCATCACCGAAGGTTCAAAAGCCAGCGACAACGCCGGTGCCGACAAAGTCGACGCCAAAATAAAAGAAACCAAGAAGAAATAAATCCGACGATAGAAAACATTTCGATAACACAACAAAAGGCAGAGGATAATCCCCTGCCTTTTTCTTGTTGTTGAATTCCGTTGTGACTGCTACATCACATTCACAGTGCCGATTGTCGTGCCAATCGCAGTGAGAATAGTGATGAGCGTCTGGATGACGATTTGCCAAATATTCTTTTTCATAAAACCTCCTTTCTTGTTTTACTTGTTTTTTAACTTATCAATATAAGCACTGATGCCGAATACCGAACCAGCATAGATCAGGATCTGAGCAAAGATGTAGAGCACAGAGTCGTGAATCTCGCCTGGTGGTGGCATGAAGAGT
>JAZQOD010000156.1:0-5492 GCA_045627685.1 Prevotella sp.
TATCATGCTTTGGGATTTGTATAACGAACCAACAAATACCGTAATGCCAGAGCGTTCATGGCCATTATTGAAGAAAGTATTTAATTGGGCTCGTACCGTCAATCCGTTGCAGCCAATCAGCGTGGGCTTGTGGAACGATAATGAAGAACTGAACAATTTCCTCGTTGAGAATTCCGACATTATCACATATCATATTTATGCTGATGCTGATAAGACTCTGAAGAAAATCAAGCAGATGAAGACATACGGGCGTCCGATAATCTGTACAGAATGGATGAACCGTGTGGCAGGTTCAACAATCAAAGACAACCTCCACCTGTTTGCAGAAGAGAATTCAGGATGTATGTTGTGGGGCCTCGTCAATGGTAAGACACAGACACACCTCTGCTGGGGACATCGCCCAGAGCAACTCCCATATACTGGAGTATGGCAGCATGATATTTTTAAGAACAACATGAAGCCATACGATTATGACGAGATAGAACTTTTAAGAAAGACTATTGATGCCAAGAAGGTTGAGAAGTATAATTCTTACATGTAGTCGATAACAACCTTCACAGGGCATGAATAAGACAGAGTCACGATGTTCAGCAATAGATCATCACTGGTTTGTTGGGATAGTCCGTAATAAACTGGAACTGATGCCGATGTTGCTGGTCGTCGTGGCTTTTGTTATTGGGCTGCTGGTTCATCAATACACATTTCTGCATAGTGTAAACACCATCGCCTTGCTGATTATTGCGGCATGTATGGTGGTTGTTTGCTGCTTGTTGCAATCATCCATGAAAAGCAATCTCGCCCGTGGGGTAATGGCACTTTCTTGTGTCTTCCTTTTGGGCGTGTTGAGAAGTGGGATTAAGGAGGAGAACAGTAACAATATCCGCTTTCCTGAATCGCCGATGCTGCTGAATTTGGTTGTTTCCGACACTCCACAGCAAAAAGACTACGGTGTTATCTTCTCTGGAATTGTTGCTGACGATAGTTCCGCCTTTGATTCAAAGACAATCCGATGCTGTCTGAAAGATGCGACTTTTATGCCGACAGTAGGTCAGACCATCAGAGTGAAAGGTAGATTAAAGCCAATTACCAATAAGTCGAATGGCAATTTCAACTACGAATTGTGGGCAAAGAGTCGTGGTATCATCGCGCAGATGTATGTATACGGTGATAATGTGAGTCTTGCTGATAGTAAATTGCAGACTCTCGGTGCTTGGAATCGCTTTTCGGTAAAGTCGAAAATGTTGCGCGAACGACTGCTGAGCCACTTCCAGAGAGAAATGCACAAAGATAGAGTAGGGGCTTCTGCTGATGATTATGAAGAGGCGGTGATATGCGCCATGGCTTTCGGTGAAAGAACTGGCATCGGCGATGACATGCGGGAAATGTTTGCCGAAACTGGCGCTTCGCATCTTCTCGCGCTCTCCGGAATGCATCTCGGTATTCTGTATGTGCTGCTTTCGATAATAATAGTACGCCGAAGGTGGCAGTTCGTAGGTCAGTTTCTTCTGATAATGACAATATGGACCTATGTGGTGCTTGTAGGAATGCCGTTGAGTGTTGTCCGTGCGGCGATAATGCTGACTATCTATTCCCTTTCAACGATAGCCGGCAGAAACAAGATGTCGGTCAACGCCCTTTGCGTTGCGGCCTTGCTGATACTCCTTGTCAATCCTCATGCTTTGTGGGATGTGGGCTTCCAGATGTCGTTCATGGCGATGGCCGGTATATTCGTTTTCTTTGCTCCTATATATTATATAATAGGTGCAGAGTACCTGCAATGTCACTGGTTGATAGGCAAAATATGGGCAATGGTATGTGTGTCGGTCGCTGCACAGATCACCACGATGCCTTTGTCGGTGTATTATTTCGGCAGAATGACGATGATGTTCCTGCTGACAAACCTTGTTGCAATACCGTTGGTGACAGTTCTGCTCTATGCAGTGTTCCTGTCAATGCTATTCTGGTTCGTTCCTTTCTTGCGAGGATTGTTGGTGAAACTCACCCTGACAGCCTCGTCATTATTGGTTTCCGGCATAGGAATGCTGGCGAGACTAGACTTTCTGAGCATAAACAATATCAGCATCAACTGGATTCAATTGATGCTGATATATATGATTTTGATATGTCTTACGGTTATGGTTGCATTCTTCGTTCATTTGAGAAGATACAACAAGTACCGTGAGCAGATGACCAATCGTTTTGATTAGTCTTGTGCAATCCTATTCAATGCTGAAGTAACTCTCGAGTTCTGCCTCTGCACACTGGTCGGTATTGACGAGATCGTTGATGATTATGCCATGCTCGAGGAGTGCGATTCGGGTTGATACCTCAACGGTATGCTGGAGGTTGTGACTACTGATGATGATAGTAGCATTGTGCTCCTGTGCATAGTTCACGATGAGTTTCTTCAATACATTCTGCGATGAAGGGTCGAGGAAGTTGAATGGCTCGTCGAGGATGACAATCTTCGGTTGGGTGAGCAACGCGCTGATGATACCAATCTTCTGCTTGTTACCAGCCGAGTAGTCACGGATGAGTTTCTTCTGACCGAGAATCTCGCCAGCCATGAACTTCTCGTAGGTAGCCAGTCGCTCGGCGATTTCCTCTTTCTTGAGGCCCGACACCTTACCAACGAAGTCGAAGTACTCCTCTGGTGTGAGGAAGTCGATGAGGAAACCGTCATCGACATAAGCACCAACGTGCTGCTTCCACTCCTCGCTTTCAGCCGGATTGATGACTGCCGTCTGGCTGTCCAGTTCGGTTGTCTGCTCTATGGTGTATTCTACCTTTCCCTCATCAGCCTGGAGCAAGTCGAGAATCATACGGAAAAGGGTAGTCTTTCCCGCACCGTTGTTTCCTACAAGACCGAGGATATCACCATTGTTGATGGTGAACTCCGGTATGTTTACGGCAACCTTCTCGCCAAACGCCTTCTTGAGGTTTGTAACCTTTATTTCCATATTCTATTATACTAAGCCACGACCGTGACAGTTCTTGAATTTCTTGCCTGAACCGCAAGGACATGGGTCGTTGCGTCCTGGGAGTTTCTCTTTTACTATTGGCTGAACCGGACGGCGGGCACCTTCACGTGTATCCTGTGATGCAGCCTGCTGCATTCCGCCACCCTGCTGTACCTGCTGTGGAGCGTCGGCATCAGCCTTCTGCTCATTGTAGCGCTGTGAGTGCTGTTCAGGAGCAGCCTCGCGAACCTCCTGCTGTGCTACCTGCTCAGGAATCATAGCACGCATGAGGATTGCTGCGATACGGTTGTTCATGTCGTCAACCATGTTGTCGAAGAGTTTCACAGACTCAAGTTTGAAGATAAGCAATGGGTCCTTCTGCTCGTATGACGCATTCTGTACAGAGTGCTTCAACTCATCCAACTGACGGAGGTTCTCCTTCCAGCAGTCATCGATGATATGGAGCATGATAACTTTTTCGAACTGCTTCACAACGTCCTTTGCCTCAGTCTCGTAGGCGAGTTTCATGTCGCAAGGGATATTGAATACATGGCGCTGGTCGGTGATTGGCACCATGATACGCTCGTACTGGTTCATTGGGTTCTCCCAGATGTTCTTGATAACAGGCCAAGCAACCTCCTGGATGCGGTCGGTACGACGCTTGAAGTTCTCGATAGCCTTCTGGAAGGCTGTCTCCTGAAGTGCTTCGAGCTTACCACCGTTGAACTCCTCTTCGGTGAAAGGACATTCCATAGCAAGAATCTTGAGGAACTGCTCGCGACATCCCACATAGTCGTTCTTGGTGGTGATGCTTACGACACGGTCCCAGATGATGTTGGTGATGTCCATTCCGATACGCTCACCCATGAGGGCATGACGGCGCTTCTCATAGATGACGGTACGCTGCTTGTTCATTACATCGTCGTACTCAAGGAGATGCTTACGAGTACCGAAGTGGTTCTCCTCAACCTTCTTCTGTGCACGCTCGATGCTATTGTTGATCATTGAAGACTCGATTCGCTCGCCCTCCTTGAATCCGAGGCGGTCCATGACGCTTGCGATACGCTCAGAACCGAACAGACGCATCAGTTTGTCTTCGAGAGAAACATAGAATACAGATGAACCTGGGTCACCCTGACGACCAGCACGACCACGAAGCTGACGGTCAACACGGCGGCTTTCGTGACGCTCAGTACCGATGATAGCAAGACCGCCGGCTGCCTTAACCTCATCAGAGAGTTTGATATCGGTACCACGACCAGCCATGTTGGTTGCGATAGTAACGACACCGAGTTTCTTCTCCACTGGTTTGCCATCGATCATGACAGTTCCCAATACGCTGCGACCAGCCTCGGCTACGATATCAGCCTCCTTCTGGTGGAGTTTAGCATTAAGAACCTGACAAGGGATGCGGTTCTGGTCGAGCATCTTCTTCAAGAGTTCTGATATTTCAACCGATGTGGTACCAACGAGACAAGGGCGTCCCGAGTTACGCATCTCGATAATCTCCTGGATTACAGCCTTATACTTTTCGCGGTTGGTCTTGTACACACGGTCGTCAAGGTCGAAGCGGGCGATAGGACGGTTGGTTGGAATCTCCACAACATCAAGTTTGTAGATGTCCCAGAACTCACCAGCCTCGGTTGTCGCTGTACCGGTCATACCAGCCAGTTTGTGGTACATACGGAAGTAGTTCTGGAGGGTGATGGTTGCGAAAGTCTGTGTCGCAGCCTCTACCTTCACATGTTCCTTTGCCTCAACAGCCTGATGGAGACCATCCGACCAGCGGCGGCCTTCCATGATACGACCTGTCTGCTCGTCGACAATCTTCACCTCGCCATCGATGACAACATACTCGTCGTCCTTGTTGAACATACAGTAAGCCTTGAGCAACTGCTGGAGAGTGTGAACACGCTCGCTCTGGACAGCATAGTGAGCCAGCATCTCATCCTTCTTGTTGATGCGCTCCTCTTCGGTGAGGGTGGTGTCAGCCTCGAGAGCCGAGAGTTCTGATGTGATGTCAGGAAGCACGAACAGTTTCTCGTCCTTAACCTGGTTGGCAAGCCATGCAGTACCCTTATCGGTGAGGTCGCATGAGTTCAACTTCTCGTCAACAACGAAATACAGAGGCTCGACAGCCTTTGGCATCTCGCGGTTGTTGTTCTGCATATAGTACTCCTCGGTCTTGAGCATACCAGTCTTGATACCTTCCTCGGAGAGATACTTGATGAGAGCCTTGTTCTTTGGGAGACACTTGTAAGAACGGAACAATGAGAGGAAACCGTCTTCGTTGAGTTTCGCTGCATCGTCCTTCTTACCTGCCTCTAGCAAACGCTGGCTTTCAGCAATCTTGTTCTTTGCATCAGCAAGATACTCGGTAGCCAACTTGCGCTGAACGCCTACGAGGCGCTCTACCAATGGCTGATACTCCTCGAACATCTGATCGTCGCCCTTTGGAATAGCACCAGACAAAATAAGAGGTGTACGAGCATCATCAATGAGGACAGAGTCAACCTCATCGACGATAGCATA
>JAZQOD010000157.1:0-14011 GCA_045627685.1 Prevotella sp.
GCTCTTGCTGCACAAAGAAACCAGGCATACGAGATCAATGCCGAAAGACTTGAAGGAGTTGAAGGAAAGGCAAAAACGTATTCTGCAATAGTCATGGGCGAATTCCCCCAGGACTCTTATCCGACATTGCGTGAATTGAAATTAAAAGTGGGAGCACAAGTTATGTTTGTCAAAAATGATAAGGATAACAGATACTGCAATGGAACCATTGGCGAGATAGCAAAATTAGGAGACAATGAGATTTCTGTAAAAGTTGAAGGTAAGACCATAGAGGTAGAATTGGAATCATGGGACAATATTCGATATGAATACATCAAATCGAAAATGAAGGTACAGAAGATAATTACGGGAACGTTCATGCAATTTCCTCTCAAACCAGCCTGGGCTATCACTATTCATAAAAGTCAAGGCCTATCCTTTGATCATGCCGTCATTGACATCCCAAGAGCATTTGCACCAGGACAATCGTATGTCGCCCTAAGCCGTTGCCGTTCGTTGGAGGGCTTGGTATTGAAAAAGAAAATGCGTCCTGAAAACTTTTATGTGGATTCATGTATAGCCTCATTCTATAATAAAGTAGATAATGTTCAGCATATAGCTAATTTGGCAGAAGCTCTGGAGTACAAGCCTTTTGAATGGGTAAAAAGAGACGAACAGGACATACAAAAACAAAGTACAGGAGTTGAGGAAAATGCGATCAAACCATATTGGGATATATATGGAAAGGCGTATGATGATGCATTTAATGCAGCCTATTACTTAATGTATTCATACCATGAAAGCGATTCTATGATAGATGAAAAATTCTGGGAAGACATATCTGATATAGCAAGTTTTATTAATAATCCCTACTACCAGATGGTTTTACACAAAGAATTGCGAGAATATGTCAAGGAAGAAGCCCCAACATGGGGTATTGTCCCTGAAGAAGACTTATTCCCTCATCACTATTAACATAATAAGAAACAGATATGGATCAGAACGAAAATCCAAATAAAAATAAAACCATTAACGGCATAGTTGATAAAGTTGTCTTCCATGATCAGATGAGCGGTAAGTCCATTCTATCTGTCGTAAAAGAAGATGGAAAATATTGCCGTTTGATCGGCCACATAAACAACATTAAAAAAGGCGACAGTATCACCTCGTCTGGTGTGTGGAAGAAGGAAGAAAAGTTCGGATGGCAATTTATTGCAGAGATTATACAGGTTGTGTCAAACGCAGAGGAAGACCGTGTCGTTGATGAAAACTCTATGGAAGCCTTTGATTTCAGCAATGTGCTCAACAGACATCTCAAAGAGTTTAGAAATGTCTATATGGGATATGAAAATGATGAGGATGAGGAAGAAGATGAGGATTATGACGAAGAGTGCGAAGAGTATATTAAAAAGTTCAAAGAATTAGGTGCTGATTATATTGAGAAGCGAAAACCGAAAGCAGAAAAAGCAACAGAACCTAAAAAATCTGCCACCCAATCTATCGATGGGGCATTATATAATTCAGACATGACAAAGCTCATATCCGCACCAAAGGATGTGGCTTCGTTCGTTATTCCAGATACAATTACATGTATAGGCGGTGGAGCTTTTGCGAAGAGTCAAATAGAGTCTATTGATATTCCAAATTCTGTAACAACAATTGGTAATGGCGCTTTTAGTGATTGCTGCGGTCTTAAGGATGTAGTTATTCCTTCGTCTGTTGAACATATTGGCGATATGGTATTCACGGGCTGTGAAAATCTCGTTTCTATACATGTAGAAGAAGGAAATATAACTTTTCGTGATATCGAAGGAGTCTTATATAGCTACAATCTCTCACAGTTATTGTACGTTCCAAATGGAATCTCTTCAATTACCATCTTCGAGCAAACAACAATAATCAAATATGGAGCTTTCCATGGCTGTCGTAAGTTGACAAATTTAATTATTCCTTCCACAACAGAGGATATCAGCCAAGGAGAATTTAAGTCATGCTCTTCTTTATCATCTGTCACGATTTCTAACATGATTGCCAATGAGGGTGTTGATAATTATTTTTATGCAAAAGAGTTGAGGGAAATTACATTGTCCAATTCTGTTACACAAATCCACCGCAACACCTTTGGTAGATGTTCTTGCGTACAGTCAATACAGATTCCATCTTCTGTACAGGTAATAGATGAACACGCTTTCGACGATTGCAGCAGTTTAAAATCGATTATTGTTGATGAAGGCAATACTTATTTCAAGGGAACAGGTGGTGTATTGTACAATTCTGACCTGAGTGAAATCTTGTATGTTCCCAAACGGATTACATCCACAGAGATTTTGCCTACAGTATCAAGAATCGGTAAGGACGCTTTTCTGGGACATGTTTTCTTGCGAAATGTCGTGATATCTAATTCAGTAAAGAATATTGAAGACTCTGCATTTTCCGGTTGCACCAGTTTGGAGAAAATCATCATTCCTAATAGTGTGGAAACTATAGGTGATTGTACTTTTGAAGGTTGTTCGAAGTTAAAAAACATAGACCTTCCGTCATCAGTAGTTAGAATAGGTAAAATGGCATTTTCACATTGCAAGGATTTAGAAACTATTGTCTTACCGGAAAAACTTGAAAAAGTGGAAGATGCAACATTTAGGGAGTGTACGGGGCTTAAAGATATAGTCATCCCTTATGGTGTAACCACAATAGAAAGAAATGCTTTTTTTGCTTGTTACTCCCTTGAGTCGATTACGATTCCAGACACTTTGAAAAGTATAAGCGAGAATGCTTTTAGTGGATGCCGTAGTCTAAACTGCGTAAAAATTTCTAATATTGAAAATTGGTGTAATATAGATTTCCAGTCAGACTGGTTTGACAATAATTACGCTAATCCTTTATATTATGCCCACAGTTTAGAACTCAATGGAGACCTTATTAAAGAACTTGAAATTCCAGAAGGTATAACAGAAATCAAACAAAATGCTTTTATCAACTGCAAGAGTTTGGAAAAAATAATGTTGCCAAGCAGTGTGACAAAGATTGGAAAACGAGCATTTTATGGCTGCAGTAATCTCGTTGTAGATGTACCTGATACTGTTACGCATATTGGAGAAGATGCATTTTATGGCTGCAAAAGCTACATCATGGACAAGACCATTGATGTGGAGTGGAAAGATGTAAGATTCAATACGGGTTATATCCGAGTTCCTGGTCTGTTCGGTAGCTGGATTGACGTTAAAGATGAAAATATAGATGAGACTGTAGGCTCTATGCGTAAGCACTTGAAGAAGATGATGCCACATCTTACCGTGCATTTCGGGAATAATGGAGAAGCGACTATTGTCAATGCTGTAAATTTACACGAAATGGTTATAGCCTTGCAGATAAAGAACGATCTGGCAAAACTTATCCGGGAAGGACAATCAACAGTAGAGATTCTGAAAAAGATTGACCAACTATCAAAGAAACATCAGCATATTTTCATCCCTCGCGACAAGACTCCATATATCAATTTCCTACTTGGAAAACATGCAGCAGACAAGTATCCATTAGTTCCAATTGTAGAATATATTGGAGGTTCGCGAGAAGAGGGCGCATTGTATACCATCATAATTGATAACCAACCGAATATTGTGTGGGAGAATAATAAAGATTCTCGTGCCTCATATGTGTTTCGCTGTACAGAAGATGATTACATTGAGACACGACAACAGGTCTTCGACTTCATCATGGCAGAAGCCCCTAAGAAACGCAAATATCTCAATTCAAAAGAATGTACAAACATCTTCAAGGAGAAACCTCGTATGGTTGTTCACAATACTCTAGCTTCATGGGCACAACGGCTTATGTGCAACCCAGAATTGGTAGTGGAATCAACGAGTGTAACACAAAACACCCTAGAACAAGATATTATCGAGAGTACTAGTAATCCCGCTTATAGAACTATTGTAAGCATTGAAGATGTTGAAGGAGAACTCGGTGATATGTCATATCAAGAGTATGATGTTTCCGTAAATGCTTATGTCAAGGCTGACTATTATAAAATCTATAATGGGGAAAAGCAATTGCTTCTCTCAAGCACCTTCACTGTCTATGAGACAGTATCAGGTGATTTTGGTGGAAATATGTCAGAATGGGATATAGAGGATTTTTGCGAAGAAGGCGATGTGGATCGCATCGTGAGACACATGGACATCAATGATTTCACAGGCCTGAGCAACCTTGACTTCTTTGCATTGGGTATCCCAACTTCGGGTGAAGGGCTGAGTGCAGATGAGATAGGAAACTTACTTTCCAAGGCTCTTAATGATGCAGGCATCGACTGGAGCTGCGGAGAGTTCAAATGTACAAAGTTGTTTTCGGAAGACGAACCATCTGGAGATTTCGACAATTAAGAAAAAAAATGGAGGTTTTGTGTCCGGGGAAGGGGGGAAATGTCCTATATTTGTAGCGTGAGTGAGGCGGGACAATACCCTAAGAAAATGGATTGACTAGTATCACAATATCACTAAACAGCAGAAAGAACTGATTATCAGGCGACTAAGAGGTGATATTGCTATCACTCTAATATCACTTAATATCACTCTAATATCACTGTTTTTGGGCAATTTGCGCGCAAATTGTCCTTCACCGTGGGGTGGAATGAAAGCCCCCCAGCCCCCGAGGGGGGAGCAAATTACATGAGGCAGAATGCTAAAGCGGTGGAATGAGCATGTTAGAGCGGTGCTTTGACGA
This sequence comes from Prevotella sp., assembly GCA_045627685.1. Classification (GTDB taxonomy): domain Bacteria; phylum Bacteroidota; class Bacteroidia; order Bacteroidales; family Bacteroidaceae; genus Prevotella. The sequence goes on from JAZQOD010000157.1 coordinate 4,699, forward strand.
TGAATTTGCGCGCAAATTCATCGTTAGAACGGTGGAATGAGAGGCTTAAAGCATATATATAACAACCATAGAAGAAATTAACAACATAAACAAAATGGGACAGTGACAGTCCCGGAGGAATTTTATGAAAAGTAAAGAGACTTATTTCTACAGAAAGACATTGCGTTCGAAGATGACCGAATGGAGCGAGATCAGCATGGCTATCTTGTCGGGAAAGCATCGCAGAGTGGTTGACGCTTTGCGCTACGAGGTGTTTGCCGCCGTGGCTAACGGCGTTGAAACCTGTGTTAGTGGGGAACTGGAGTTGCCAAGGGTGCACTGGTCGGTGGGCGATGAGGGCTACAATGGAATCGTGGTACTTACATTGCCGTTTGGCGACAACCAGGAACTGCTTGCCTCGTTGCGTAGCACAGTGAACGGCATGCAACAGGTGGCATGCTCGTTTGTGGGTTCATCGGGCAGAACACTGAAGGTGCTGATGCCATACACACTGCCCGACGGATCATTGCCTACGAGCAATCAGGATGTGGCTGTGTTCCATGCCAAGGCTCACCAGATGGCTTCGGCTTTCGTGATGCAGATTACTGGGGTGAAGGCTCTGGAGAAGGATGCCGACTGGCAACGCGGTTCGGCAGTGTCGGTGGATGAACTTCTGTACCTGAACGAGACGGCTACTCCTGTGCCATTGGCGATGCCTGAGGGTATGCCGAAGAAGATGCTGAAGGTGGAGAGCGAGGATACATACCGCTCGGATGTGCTGCCCGACTATAATAGTGTGGAGATGGCTGTGACAAAGTTCAATATGCTCTGTCGCAGGATGCGCCTTCATGGCGACGAACCGCTGGCTGAGGATGTTCTCAACCTTGCCAGGGAGTGCCGCCAGATGGGTATTCCGGAGGAGATTGCGGTGAAATGCACCTTGAGTCTCGGCAATCAGTATGAGAAGGAACTGCTCGTTCGCACATCGTTCGAGAATGCGTATGCAGAAGGAGCGATGGGCAGCGGGAAGGTGTTGCCAAGGGCTCTGATGCAACAGCAGTTGCTGCTTCATTTCCTGAAGAAGCGTTACCGTTTCCGCAGGAATGTCATTACCGACAGCATGGAATATGCGGAGATTTCGAAGTATGGTGCCTCGTGGATGCCTCTCACTCAGACGGTGCAGAACACTATCTGTCTGGCGGCTCAGATGGCGGGTATTGAGGTGTGGGACAAAGACCTGCAACGCTATCTGCAGTCGGAGCTGGTGACCGACTATGACCCTATTGCTGAATGGCTCTACGCCCTGCCTCGATGGGATGGTGTGGACCGTGTTGGTCAACTGGCTTCAACCGTAAAGACCGACAATCCGATGTGGGAGCACGACTTCCGTCTGTGGATGCGCTCGATGGTGAGCCAATGGATGAACCGCGGTGGATTGTATGGTGCTTCGATGGCGCTGATGCTTGTGGGTAAGCAAGGCACACGCAAGAGTACCTTCTGCAAACGCCTGATGCCGGAAGCTATGCTCACATATTACACCGACCGTATTGACTTTGTCAATAAGCGGGAGGCTGAGCGCGCACTGATTCGTTTTGCATTGATATGTATCGACGAGTTTGACCAGATAAGCAAGTCGCAGACGGCTTATCTGAAGCATGTGTTGCAGAAGAGCGACATCAAATACCGTAAGATGTATCAGGACGATATTGAACAGCGCCGACGCTATGCGGCTTTCTGCGCTACCACCAATTCGCCGACTCCGCTTATCGACCCTACCGGTAGCCGTCGCTATCTGTGTGTGGAGGTTCTGGACGAAATCGACACATCCCTGGATATCGACTATCAGCAGTTGTACGCCCAGATAGTGCGCGAGATTCGCAATGGCGAGAAGACCTATTTCTCGGCCGACGATGAGAAGCGCATTCAGGAGCATAACACGCGATTCTATCAGGAGCAGCCTATCGAGGTGTTTGTGGCGAGCATGTTTGCAAAACCCGAAGAGGGCGAGGCCGGAGAGTGGATGACAGCGCTTGATGTGGCAAAGTCATTGCATAGTGCGGTCAGCGCGGTGCGCTGCGACGCATCGACAGTGCGCAATATCGGTAAGATACTGAGTTTCAACGCTTTCGCAAGAAAACGAGCGAGCGAAGGCCATTTATACTGGGTAAAAAAACTGCAAAATTAGTGATATTAGAGTGATATTAAGTGATATTAAAATGCACTAATATCACTTCTGGACGCTCTGATAATCAGTGTGTTACGGGCTTAGTGAAATTAGTGATATTAAAAAATCGTTTTTCTATGGAGTATAAACTTGTAAAGGGTACAAATCCCACCATTCCGTCATACGGAAAATATGTTGCCCGAGCTGTTCACAACAATGTGATAACAGCCCATGAACTGGCTTTGGAGATACAGAACAACTGCTCAGCAAAGAAGAGCGATGTGCTGTTAGTGCTTACCGAATTGCAGGAAAGCCTCATCCGCCATCTGCAGGCTGGCGATAAGATTGAACTGCCTGCCATCGGCACATTGAAGTTGGAGATGGACAGCCGAACCGTCGATTCACCGGAAGAGTTCAATCCGGCAATCCATCTGCGTAAGTTCTCATTGCATCTGTTGCCAAAATGCACCAGCGGCACACCAGATATATATACTGATGTGCCGCTGACGGAAAAGAAGCCCCTCCCCAGCCCTCCCCTCATTGGGAGGGAGCCATAAGGATACTATTTCCGATAGTACCCCCTCCGACAACAAGGCATACTACTCCCCGTCCTATAAGGAAGGGGCAAGGGGGAAGGTCTTCACTTTCAACACCTTCTTTTTGAACGGTGTTGGATAGGCGGTGATATATACCTCGGGCTGGATGGTGGATGGGACTACGGACTGATCGCCGTCGGCGAGCATGACATAGGCTTCGATACTCTTGCCTAACATGTCCTTGGTGACTGGCACATAGAAGGTGTAGTTGCCATCGACATACGAGAGTCGGTGCTCCCATACATTGCTCGGATATGACGGTGCACGGTCTGGACATCCTACATACTCACCATCGACTTTCAACGCTGCCCAGGCGTTCTCCCAGCCACACTTGCCGTTGACTGCAATACAGAGATAGGATCCCTCAGGGGCTTCATCGAGGGTGAACTGGCTGGTCCATGCATTGCGGAAGTCGAGACCGCCCCAGGTCCAGTTGCGGAACAGGTTCTTGGCTTTCCAGTCGGTGCGGTCAACCGTCTCTCCATCACGGTAGCCTTTCACTTCCATGACTCGGCGTGGGGTCTCGGCGAACTTCACATAACGGAACTCGCCCATCTTGCTCATGTCGATGACTTCGTGCAGTCCGGCGATATAGATGTGGTGATCCCAATGGAGGAGGTCGGAAGAAACGGCTATCTCATTGCCTTCGAACGATTTCATCGGACTGAGTGCCACCTCGCTCGGGATGTCGATGACAAGACTGTCGAGGTGCTGCACACTACCGAGGTCGAGATACAATGCGGATGAGCCTTCTGGGATGATTTCCCCATGGCGCATATCGACAGCGAAACCTGTGGTGAGGTCGTCATCGAAGAGGTTCTTGTCCCACAACTCGCGGGCACGGAGCATGTCCTGTCCAAAGAACGCATCGCGGGCTGCCTTCACTTCTGGAATGGCTGTCTCACCGGAACGGGCAAGGGAGCGCACCTCGAGACTGTTGTTGTCGGCGGCATAGACGGTGGCATAATACAGGGCGTGGGCGTCGTCAGGCACTGCTGTTGGCTGAAGACTGGCGATATGGCGGTGGAAACGCTCACGGAGCGGTGTGCCAGGGAATCGGAGCGACATGCTCTTGCCTACCTTCTTGCCATCGAGGGTGAGTCCGTGCTGAGGACTGGTGACTGTGGCGGTGGCCTTGGTGCCAGGCATTCCGAGGAGTCGGAGTTCGGCGATGTTGCCTACCTGATCGTTTATAATATAATAAGGTGTACCGCTGACGAGCACAGGGTCGGTCTCTGGTGCAGTGGTGACCTTTACAAGAGCGGCGCGGAACGGTTCCACCTCCACCTCGATGGTGCTGCCATAGGCGTGCTTGCCGAGGTCGAGACAGTAAGGGTGGTACTGGCGCACCTGCACACGACCATTATCGGTGAGTCCTACCTGCTCATCAAGACGGATGGTGTATTTCACCGGTTGCCACGAGAGGTTGCGCAAAGCAAGGAAACGGGTTTTGCCATTGCCACGGCTCACTGCCTCAGGACCATACTGGTCGGTTGGCAGCAGCATACCGTCAACGAGGATGTCGCGATACTGACGGTGGAGGTTGAAGATATATGCGAGATATGGCAGTTCATCATCGCGGAGCAACCACGGATTGCCGTAGATCTCTGGTGCGAGGATGAGGTTGCGCGCAAAGGCTTGCAGGATGAGGTCGTCGTCCCAGTAGTCGAGACATGACGAGATGCACACGCCATGGTCTTCTGTCAGACGGGTGAGTCCTTCGGGCGACTTACGACCGATGGTGCTGGCACGGTGGTGAGGAGCAGTGATACGGTTTGGCAGGAACACATCGACATAGGTCTCGTCGCCGCCAAGGAGGTAGGTGGTGCTGTATTTCGTTGCTTCACCGAGTTCAAGACGGTGGTTCAGCAGCACAAAGTCGGGCGATGCCTGACGTACACGGCGCATCATCTGACTGAAATAGTCGTATTTCTCTGGTCGCAACTGACCACAGACGGCGTCCATCTTGAACAACCAGAACTTATAGTCCTCTACCAATGAGCACATCATATCGATACGCTCCTGAGCCTCCTGTTCGGTATCACCGAAACCATCGGGACCGCCCCAGATGCCGAGACGGGTACCCATCAGCGAGGCACGCTGCGACAGAGGACCGAAGCCTTGTGGGAACTGGCGCTGGAAACGGGCGCTCTTGGTGGAGCCATAGCATCGTGCGCCGTCGATAGCACCGGCATCGAAAGCATAGATGTCGAGGTGCATGCCGTAGGTGCGATGCAGATAGTCGAAGAACCCGAGGTTTGCCATCGTCTGGTCGTGGGTGGCACCCTCGTTGGTGTTGTTTATCCACGAGAAATACTCCGAGCGTGAAGGAGTGCGCTGGTTAGCCCCACCCGGAGGGATGACCTGAGCGGAAAGCGATAGCGATAGCGAAAGCGATAGCAGGAATGCTGATAGTTTTTTCATACGATAATTATTTTGAGTAATCATTTCTACTTGTACAATTGGATTAACAAAAACCAAGATAAACCAAACCATCCGGATAATTTATTTATTGCGCACGAATTTGAAGAATTTTAATAATTAATTGTAGTTATTCGAATTTAATAGAAAATAAATTCTTTTTAATTCTTTGAATTCGTGCGAAACTACGAGACCATCCGGAGGACGGTTTATTTTGGGTTTATCGCCTTGGGGGAATGCCGAGTGGTGAGTAGCACCACGCTGATGTGAGTGGTTCAAAATTGCCTTGTTTTTTTCAACGCGAATTATTACCCGTGTTTCTTGCGGCCGAGGGTTTTGGCGATGCGGTTCTTGACAGCTTTGACGATAGTGCCGAAATTGCCGTAACGCAGGTTGAGAACCAGTTCCTCGAACGACCGACCGACCTTTATCCAAGGATGTCCCCATGCCCAGGCTTTGTAGAAATGCTCCTTGTATGGCATATACTCCACCACCTGCTTCGGATGCACAAGTGGGAAATCGAGGTCCTGACGCTTCATCGTAAAGATGCGACGCAGACGACGAGGGGTTGTCTGCAACGATGTAGAGAAATGTGTGCCTCCGTCAAGACCCACATTGTTTATCATGTTCCTGACAGGCATCACAGCCAGTCCGTTGTGGAGCAACATATAACTCCAGAAAATACTCTCGAAGAACGGTTTGCCGGCAGCCTTATGATCGCGACACATCTGCATGAAATCACTGCGATAACGGCGACGCGCCACGAGGTCTTCAAGGTATTTCACCTGCTTAGGGTCATCGAGAAACTTATACTCCGGATCCCAGTTGTTGACCACCCTACTCCAGCTCGCCCATCCCCAGATGGAGAACACCGAAGTAAAGAAATACGACGCCCCGCCATTGCCATCGCTTTCGCTATCGCTATCGCTGACCACCGTCGTCTCGTCGGTGTTGAAACCAGCCACCATCGTCACTCGTTCGTCGTTCTCATAGCGGTCGAGCATCTCCTTGCAGAATGGGAAGAACGACTGACTCGGAACAACAACATCTTCGAGGACGATACACTTGTCGGTGAGCGAGAATGCCCAGCGGTGCGACATGAATCCCGAAGGGTCGCATCCGTAGTTGCGCTCCTGATAGTTACGATGCACCTCGCACTCCCAGTCGATATTCTCATCGCTGCAAATCTCACGGCACGCCTCTATTCCCGGCATATCCTTCTCATTGCGCGGACCGTCCTGATAGAGAAACAGTCGTGCCGGACGAGCCTTCTTCACTTCAGCAAACACCTGAGCGAAATGATCAGCCCGGCAGAAGAAAAGCATCAACACCGAAATGTCGGTTTTGTATGGGTGTTTTTTATTTTCCATCATTTTTGTCATCGTTATCGTCATCGTTATCGTCATCGTTCCTCTTAAACACATCCCAAGATGGTATGAGATCCTTCTGCGCGAAGAACCATGGTAGATACCTCTTGCAGAGGAATATTATCGGAATCTCAATGCACGCCAGGAGCACCAGTTCTTCGAGGGCACAGTAGCCTTCGAATCCGCGGAACAAGAGTCGGTTCCAGTTTTTCGGGAAGAGATATACAATAGGATAATGTGTAATCAAGACGATGATGCTGTATCTGCCGAGATATGACACCATCGGGAGATGACGGATATAGTTGGCGAGGGTGAGAATGCCATAGATGCCGAGGAATCCACCGAGATACAACGCCCAGATTGGCACATGATAGTCGTTGTGAACATAGAAGATGCCCATCTTTCCTTCATACACCACAAGGCAGTAGAGTGCCACTGCTGCGAGTACCACCAACAACAGTTCCCATGCCTTCACCCGACGATAGAGGAAGTTGGTGTGGTTGCGCACAGCATAACCTGCCACGAAGAACGGCATCGCAGTAAGGGCAGAACGCATGTGAAGGACGGTGACATAGTTCTCGCCGGAGTAATAGCCGATGACTCCCAAAGCGCATACCGACGCATAGAGCAACAGTTTCTGTCCTTTGCACATCTCCCGCATGAAATAGAACAGGTTGTTCATGACAAACAAGCACCACAGGAACCATACCGGCACGAACGGATAGAGGCTCTCCCAGGTGCGCAGTGCAGGCAGTTTCTCAGGCCATATAAGACAGTAAGCTATGCCGAGCATTCCGAAGAAGAGGTAAGGCACAAGCAGTTTGTTGGTCTTGCGACGCAGGAATTCGAAGTACCCACTGTAGGTCTTGAAGAACAGTCCCGAGAGAAAGAAATAGAGTGGCATACGGAAATAGGTTCCCATGTAGAGGATATAGTTGCGATCGGTGAACCCACGATTGCTGTATAGTTCCTTGATATGCCACCACATCACCAAGAGAATACAGAATCCCTTGGCGAGGTCAATCCATTCAATGCGGCGTGTAGTAGTAGATGGTTGTTTCATTTTAAATATTTTTTCATGTTTCGGGATTGAAACATAGAAGTTATGAGAAGTTATCGCTCCTCCGTCGCTTGGGAAGTTAAGGGAAGTTAAGGGACGTATGCCTATTCCCTACCAAATTCCGTCCGCAAGAGAAGCTATTGTCACTTAACTTCTCAGGGAGCAAGGCGACCGGGACTCCGCAAAGCGCCTGAGCACCAACGGAGCGCAAGAACTTCCCTTAACTCCATTTAACTTCTAAAAGTTGAGCTTGCGAAACTTGTATCCTTAATCAGTTCAGGCAGGACGAACACCGCGTGGATCTTTCGCTTCTCCGGTGGTGGCACGTCCATATAGTTGCGGTACAGGTCGCTCAGATAAGCATCGACATTCTTCGGTGCTGGGAATGTGCGACCTTCAAACTCAATGGTGCCCAACGGCCATGTCTCATCATTGCGGTGCATGATGCCATAACCATTGTTTATCGGGATATTGCTGTAATGGCTCTTGTGAGGGAAGAGTATCTGTGCCGACTTCCACAGGGCGTTGTAGAGACAGTATTTCCCACCAAACCAGAACAGTTCGGCTGCCGAGCGCCATGAGTAGTAATGGCTGTGATGAAGGATGGAATAGCATGTGGAGATGCCTTTCACCACCTTTTTCACAAACTTGCGCGACACCGACGGGTAGTCGATGAACGGGAAGATATCGACATAGAGTCCCTTGTGGTACTCAGCACTGAAATCGTCAGAGCCCTCAATATACAGGGAGTTGTCATCGCGCACTTTCACGATAGGCTCTTTTGTCGGTTCGTTCTGCGGTGTCTGGAGGAAGAGGTTCGATGGTAACTGCTTTGGTGCTATATCGATAAAACGGTCCAGATCTTCCTTTTTCATGGCGATGTCGATATCATCGTCCCAAGGGATGAATCCACCATGGCGCACTGCACCGAGCAGTGTACCGCCATCAAGCCAGTACTCAATATTGTTTGCCTTGCAGATGCTGTCGATAGCGAGGAGTATATCCAACTGCTTCATCTGACACGCCCGCAGGTTCTGCTGTTTGAATTGTTCGAGTTTATCCATTGTTACTTATTCAAGTTTCGATAGTTACGAAACCTAGGAGTTCTTTCTACGCTATGAAAGCGGCAGAGCCGAGCGAAAGGGAGTTATGGGAAGTTATCGCTCGCTTTACTCGCTAGGGAAGTTAAGGGACAATAGTCTTTCTCACGGTGTAAGGCTTGTTCATTAGAGACATTCGTCCCTTAACTCCCCTTAACTTCCCGAGCGAAGCGATAACTCCTCTTAACTTCCGAAACTTCAGTTATTTAATATCATTCTTTCTACAAATTCCAGGTCTTCCTTGTATGTGACCTTTATATTGGTGGTGTCGCCCTTCACCACTTTTATCTTCACCTCAGGCATGTAAGCATGAACGATACTGGTGTCGTCGGTAGGGAAGAAACCAGGATCGGCAAGGGCTCTGCGGAACGCCTCGGCAATGGTGCCACGACGGAAACACTGCGGTGTCTGGGCGTTGCACAGGAGACGGCGCGGAGGAATGCGACTGATATTGCCGTCCTCGTCGAGTTCCACGATGGTGTCGGTGGCAGGCACAGCCACATCGACAGCGTCATATTCACCGAGGGCTGCTATGCAATCGTCGATGATACGTGCCGAAACCAACGGACGGACACAGTCGTGGATGAGCAACCGGTCATCATCGTCGGTGAAGGCGTCGATAGCGG
>JAZQOD010000158.1:0-16401 GCA_045627685.1 Prevotella sp.
ATGGATAATACTTGTATTAATCCTCAGGCAGTCAAGGCAGATTCAAGATGTTCATGGAACATCAAGCTCACAAGCGGGGTTTATTCTGGTTTTTGTAAATCCAAGCGTACAGGTCGAAATAAAAGTATTAATAATATGAACGCAAGATTTTACCTACCGGCTGCTCTTTTAGCCCTGACATTTGCAATGACTTCCTGCAACAGCGATGAGGACGGCGGAAGCATGAATGCAAGCAACATTTCGCTTGATCCACTGGAAACCGAGGTGAACGAGGTTTCAAACATGTTTGCAGGAAGACTGCTCAATGCGGCTTCTGAACAGACTCCCGACGAGAACCTGGCCTTCTCACCTCTGTCAATGCAGATGGCACTGTCGATGCTGGCAAACGGTGCCGACAGCGAGACATACACAGAACTGGCGAGTGGCATCGGATTTGACGGTATGGACATTGCGAGTGTGAACTCATACAACAGCAAGTTGATAAAGGTGCTCCCTTCTGCCGACAAGAAAGTGGATATGGCAATAGCAAACAGCGTGTGGGTAGGCGACAAATTTCCTATTTATAAAGAATTTACCGATGCATGCGTCAAGTCTTTCAAGGCTGAAGTGAAAAACATAAACCTTCAGAATGGGGATGCCACCGTAAAGGCTGTGAACCAATGGATTTCCGACAATACAAGAGGTAAGATAAAAGACCTGATGGATAGGTTGGACGACCCAGAGAATACAGCCTGTCTCCTTGCCAACGCCCTCTATTTCAAAGGTTCATGGAAAACGAAGTTCGACAAGGCAAAAACCAAAATGGCGCCATTCTACAATTTCAATGGTAGCGAGAGAAATGTCGAAATGATGCATGGCGGAAAGGCGAAATACAAGTATCTGGAGAATGGTCGTTTTGTATGTCTGTCGATGCCTTACGGCAATGGCTCGTTCTCGTTTGATATCTTATATCCTTCGATGATGAGTTATAACGATGCACCTGAAAATACCATCAACGATGCTGAGGAATGGCTGAAGAGCAACACCATACCTATCCCATCAGAATTCAAAAGCGAAGCCGTGGTTAACATGCCGAAATTCAAGATAGAAACCAAATTCGACGGCACAGGCATTCTTTCGCAAATGGGCATAACGCGAATCTTCAACCCATTTTTGGCAGATTTCAGCAAGATGTGCGAGAACCCATGCTACGTATCGAAGGTATTACAGGGATGCAACATTGCCGTTGACGAGGCTGGTGCAGAAGCCGCTGCTGCCACTGTCGTAGTAATGGACACTTTTTATGCATATCATCCAGGAGATTCAGTATCAGAATTCACCATCGATCATCCATTCATCTATATGATACGCGAAAACAGCACTGGTGCAATCCTCTTCATGGGTAAGATGGTGAAGATGTAACCCGTTCATTTGCCTATTGCAGAACTAAACCGTAGGAATGAGCCAAGAGGAATACATAGTTGGCCAATGTATAAAGGGCAATCGCGATGCCCAGAAACTATTATACGAAACATACGCTGGGTGGTTGCTCGGCGTATGTCTCAGATATGTAGGTCAACGGTCCACGGCTGAAGATCTGCTACACGACGGTTTTGTACAGATTCTCACCAACATTGATCATTTCCAATGGCGTGGTGAGGGAAGTCTCAAGTCATGGATGCTGAAACTGCAGCATAGCGTCATAATGAAACATATACGCAATGATGCAAGACAAAGCATCCTGATATTGGCCGATGACAGTTCCCAACCGTTGGAGGAAATTCCAAACCCAGAGAATGTTGGAGGAATTCCAGGGAAAATACTGATGCAGTTGATTGGAGAACTGCCTATCGGTTATCGCACAGTGTTCAACATGCATGTCATAGATGGTTTGTCACATCGGGATATTGCCGAGACGTTGGGCATAAAAGAAAAATCATCGGCTTCGCAACTGATGCGAGCCCGCCGGATGTTAGCAATAAAAATTAACGCTTGGAGAAAAGAGAACCTATGAAACAGAACAAGAACAACAATTCATGGCTTGATGAAATCAGAGACGAGATGCTCGATTTCAAAGCCGACATTCCAGCCAACGGTTGGGAGCGCGTTTCATCGGCTCTTCCTGAGAAAAAGAATCGCTCTTATGCTATTCGCTGGTGGGGGGCTGCGGCTTCCGTGCTGCTCTGCATCGGTATAGGAAGCGGTTTGCTGATGTTAAACAACTCCAATGAAAAAACCGTTGCAGAGGTTGCCAAGGTTAATACAATAGGTAATACCAACCAGCATATTGAAGAGCAACCAGCTGCCGAACAAACAAAGAACGAAAAGGCTGCAAATAGCGAAAAGCCAAGAAAGATAGTAGCGCCGACGAAGATTGAAGTGCCGACGAAGATTGAGATTCCGACTGATGCTCATCATGACGACAACCTCATTGCAGAGAGCACCCAACCTGCCGACACAACAGTCCTTTTGGCAGAAAACTATACTCCTACCGTTGAAGAAAAGTCCGAGGAACCGGTCAGGAACGATGATTTCGAATCATACAATAGTATTGAGGATGAAACTCTGTATATAGTAGGCTATGGACGAAAGAAATACGGCAGTGGAGGCTGGTCGTTTGGAGTAAATATTGGTGCAAACGGAGACCTGAGCGGCGGACAGGATATGTATCAAACCTACTCGGGTGAACGTTATGAAGGACATTATCTATTATCGCCTTTCCCAAATACTGACAGATTCATATTAGTCAGCAAGAAACCTGACAATAAAGACAAAGTATTAGATTCCGACCATCACGTGTCGTGGAGTGCAGGACTCTCTGTTGGCAAAGAGATATTGCCACGAATGTCGCTGGAAACAGGACTCACATACACACTCCTGACTTCTGATGTTCATTCACTGTTCAACGGTTGGCAACAGCAGGCAGTGCATTATCTTGGAGTTCCGTTGAGAGTGAACTATATGGTCCTTGGTTCAAAGTCATTCCAACTCTATGCAGGAGGAGGAGCGATGCTTGAGCATTCTCTGCACGCCACCCGAGGGGGTAAGACACTGGAGATGAATCCATGGCAGGGCTCTGCAAATATCGCTATCGGCGGTCAGTATATGTTGACCGATGCAATATCTGTTTACATCGAGCCTGGAGTGAGTTGGTATTTCTGCACCAACAAGGATGTACCGACATTATGCTCGGAATCGCCAGTATATTTCAACCTGCGCGGCGGCTTACGCCTTTCATATCAATAGGGATCCTTACCCCTAGCAATAGCGAGGGGGATAGGATTATAGAGGATGCTATAGGAGGCCAGAGGATGCTATCGCTAACTATAATTTTTCACTTTTCACTTTTAACTTTTCACTTAGAAAGATCCCACGCGTCCAGGTCATCAGCGATGTCGGGCATCATTGAACGGTCGAACTCCGGATCCTTGCCCGCCTTGCGCTGCTCGATATAGTTATGGAACAGTTTCACCGCCTTTGGCGAAAGCCATACAATAGCAATGAGGTTGACGATGGTCATCAAGCCCATGGCTAAATCGACAAAACTCCATGCTGTCTGCAATGTCACCAATCCGCCGACAAGGACAACACCACCGGTGATGACTCTGAACACCTGTATCGGCCAACGCTTGCCGGTGATGAAACGGATATTGTTCTCGCCATAGAAATAGTTGGCTATGATGGTGCTATAGGCAAAGAGGAATATTGCAAGCGACAAGAACCAATGCCCTGCCTCGCCCAATTCAGAGGTTATGGCAGCCGAAGTGAGGAGGATTCCGTCGAGTTGACCATCATAGAGTCCCGAGATGAGGATGATAAAAGCGGTACAGGTACATATAACGAGCGTATCAGTGAAGACGCCCAACGCCTGGAGCAAACCTTGCTTGACAGGATGCGAGATAGAAGCCGTGGCGGCGGCATTAGGTGCAGAACCTTCACCAGCCTCGTTTGAGAACAGTCCTCGCTTCACGCCCTGCATGATAGCCGCTCCAATCATACCTCCCGCTGCCTGCTGAACACCGAAGGCACTCTTGACGATGGTGGTTACGACGGCAGGAATGGCGGTGATATTGGTGAGGATGATGTAAATAGAGAGGATGATATAACCTACAGCCATGAACGGAACCACAACAGCCGAAAACTTCGATATGCGCTGAATGCCTCCAAAAACGATGAGGAGAGTCATCACGGCGAGGAATGCTCCCACCCATGCTTTGTTCAATACAAAAGCATCGGCAAGGGCATCGCAGAGGGTATTGCTCTGCACCACCTGATTGGCAAAGCCGAAGGTGAGGGTGATGAGCACCGCAAAGAGCACGCCCATCCATCGGCGATGAAGACCAAAGGTCATGTAATATGCCGGACCTCCATAGAACGAATCCTCGCCCTTGCGTTTATATAACTGTGCCAATGTTGCCCCGATGAAAGCTGTTGCCGAACCGAGCAATGCCATTACCCACATCCGGAACACAGCACCCGGACCACCAACGAATATCGCCGATGCCACTCCGGCAAGGTTGCCAGTGCCCACTCTCGACGACAACGACACAGCAAAAGCCTGAAAAGAATTGATGGTTTTCTTCTGCTTACCTCCTTCACCTACCGACGGGTGGCCGACCGATTTACCGCTATTTGTTGACGAAACGAGGAGATGCCACATTTCGCCCCACATGCGGAACTGCATGCCTCGCAAGCGCCATGTGAAAAACAAAGCACAAGCAACAAGCATAGTTACAACTATGTAAGTCCAAAGAACATCATTGGCAGAGGAGATGAGATTGAGTATATATTCCATTTTTTTAAGATATTTATAGTTAAGAAGCAGTTTGTCTGCTACAAAATTAACGAAAATTGTTAAAAAACAACCTTTTTATATAAAAAAAATGCATTGTGTTTGCCAAAAAAAGAAAAATATCTTATCTTTGCATTTGATATACATCAACATAAAGTGAAAACTTTGTAATGATACTAACCCAAATAAGTAGCAACTATTATCTTTATTAATTAACTAACTAATATTAACTTTATGAAGAAAGCATTACTTTCTCTTGCAGCTTTTGCTCTCGCATTGTCTGCAAATGCACAGAGAATTACTGCTGTCGGCGCTAATGTTGTCGTTGCTCCTTCTACACAGTGGGACAAGGCTGCTTATGACGCTTGGACTTATGTAATCAACTCTGGTACTGATTACGGTGACTGGAACACCGACAACCCTAACTACAATGTACTTTGTGGTGACGAGCCTGCTGACGACTCAAACGGCAAGCACTGGTATGACCTCGGTTACGACCCAGAAGACGAGGCTACCATCGGTGACAACATGTACACTGGTGAGGAAATCTATTGGGAGGTGCACACATCTCCATTCTCAAGCGACGAGACTTACAACGGTCTTACATCTTACCGTTGGACAGGCGGTTCTATCATGGCCGACATCTATTTCCGTCGTTCATTCACAACTACTTCTGTTCTTCCTAACGATGTTTATCTCGCTTGCGGTCACGACGATGCTCCATGCGAGTACTACATCAACGGTGTTCTCGTTTTCGCAAAGGATGGTGATCCTGCAGCAGGAAACGGTTGGAACAACTCTGAGTATGTAAAGCTCACCGACGAGCAGAAGGCTCTCATCAAGAAGGATGGTTCAGAGAACATCATCGCTGTTCACGTTCATCAGAACTGGGGTGGCGCTTTCGCTGACTGCGGTCTCTACACATCTGTTCCTGGTGGTGTTGACATGGGTTACGTAACTCCTTGGACTGGTAAGACTATCTTCAACTCTTGGGGTGGTTACAACTACAATGGTTCAAGCCAGTTCCGCAACGCTGGTGCTAAGAACGAGTGGGAGGCACTCTACGAGGCAGGCGCTGACGATGTTTACACAGTAATGGGTATCCCTGAGTCACTCGACGAGTGGGGTGAGCAGCTTCACTTCAAGACTCCTATCGACATCAAGGCTGACCACGAGTACACATTCAAGGTTACTTTGACTCCTACAAACGATTTCGAGACTGTTACAGTTAAACTCTGTGGCAACGACGACGATGAGACTATCGGTTCTGAGGAGCAGATTTCTATCGAGAAGGAGAGTGCTTACGATTACGAGACAACAATCTCTGGCACAGAGATCAGCAACCTCAAGATCGTCTTCGACTTCGCATGGGGTTATGACAATGAGAATGTTTCTATCAGCAACATGTCTGTTTACGACGAGACTGAAGGCAAGGAACTCTGGGTAGGTACATCTTACTTCAACTACATGTACTTCACAAAGAACGGTGAGCAGATTAAGTCGCCACGCGTAACTGGTCGTGTTGAGACAAAGTCTTGGACAACTGTTGACTTCGACGATACAATGTGGGATGACACAGCAATGCCAATCGGTAACGAGGGTTACATGTCAGAGGTTCAGACAATCTGGCCTGGTAACAAGGATCACCTTGACTACACACGCGATGGTGGTGAGGGCGAGAACACTGGTTACTGGATCCGTCGTATCTTCACACTCGACCAGATCAACCCATCACTCGAGTACTTGCTCAATGTTTGCCACGATGACGACTACGAGACATACGTAAACGGTCAGCTCCTCCAGCAGAACACTGGTTGGACAAACGGCAAGAACCCTGTACAGGTTCACATCAAGGCTTCTTATCTCAACGTAGGTGAGAACGTTATCGCTACTGAGATTCACCAGAACTGGGGTGGTCGCTTCTACGATTGCGGTATCAACGTAGTAGAGTTCAACTACCAGGAGGTTATCGATAACGCTAACGCTGCTCTCGCTCAGGCTAAGGCTTGGGAGGGCGACCTCACAGAGGCAATGCGCGCTGCCTACGATCAGCTCATCGCTGACGCTGAGGCATTCATCGCTAACGAGGTTGACGGTGCTGAGATCAAGAACTTCATCAACGATACATTCGCTAAGGAAATCCAGAAGATCCAGAACTACTCAGGTACTGTAACTGCTGGTCGCGAGCTTATCAAGGTTGCTAAGACTGAGACTGCTGACTGGAAGGGCGAGCTCAAGGCAAAGATTGCTGAGGCAGTAGAGGGCTTCGAGGCTTGTGAGACAGCTGATGCTGTAAACAACATCGTTAACCCAATCAAGAACGCTCGTAAGCGTGCTCACTCAGAGCGTCGTGCTAACACATTCGTAGGTTCTCCAGCAGCAGAGGGTGACTACTACATCTACAACGTAGGTGAGCAGTTGTTCCTCGGTGGTGGCGAGTCTTGGGGTGCTCACGCATGTCTCGAGTATGCTTCTAACGCAATGTCTCTCATCCCTGCAGGTGAAAACGCATTCGTTATCGAGACCTACCGTCCAAACGGTAACATCGGTGAGAACGACTTCCTCGGCTACAATGGTTATGTTGACGTTTCTGCACAGGATGTATGGGTATTCGAGCCAGTAGCTGGCAAGACAAATGTTTACAACATCCGTCGCAATGGTGACAACGGTGAGAACGGTGTTCTCCTCGGCTACCGTGGTGGCGACAACCAGAACGGTTACTCTTGGAACGTAGTTGATTCTGATATGCGCACTGCTGAACTCGAGTCTAACCAGTGGATGCTTATCACTAAGGCTGAGCTCGATGCACAGGCAGAGAAGGCTACTGCTACAGCAGCAGTTGATATGACTCACCTCATCGCTAACCCTGGTTTCGATCAGCGTCTCTCTATCGACTCTTGGGAAGGTATCAATGCTATTTGGGGCCGTGGCTCTAACTACCCAGACTTCGTACACGAGGCTTGGAACTCAGACTGTGCTCTCGGTCAGGAGATCGAAGACGATGCAGTTGTAGAGGGTTGGTATACTCTCGAGGTTCAGGGTTACTACCGTGAGGGTCACAACTCTACACACAATGCACTCCTTGAGGCTGGTGAGACTATCGAGTCTCCTGCTATCCTCTATGCAAATGATGATGAGGTTGCTCTTGTTCTCATCACTGACACTGAGGTTGTTGTTCCTGGTCTCGGCTGGAACTACACAGCAGTAGGTAAGAAGTTGGCTGACAGCTGTCCTGACGCTGCAGAGTGGTTCGAACTCGGTGCATACAAGAATGTATTGAAGTTTGAGGTTACCGATCCTGGTTACATCTACTTCGGTGTTGAGACAACTGCTGACGCAGAAGGTCGCTGGACAGTTGTTGATAACTTCCGTCTGAAGTACTGGGGTCTTGAGGAGCCAACAGACGAGGCTACAGCTATCACAGAGGTTAACGCTGGCACAACAGCTGCTCAGGGTATCTTCAACCTCGCTGGTCAGAAACTCGTTAAGGCTGCTAAGGGTGTTAACATCATCAATGGTAAAAAGGTTGTTATCAAGTAATAACACTCCTATAATATAAATAAGGTGGCGAATCCTTCGGGGTTCGCCACTTTTTTTGCTCATTATTTGGAATTTCGCCAGCATAATCGTAACTTTGCATTTATGATAGTAAATTCACCTGTTCAACTACTTACCCATCAAAAACTTCTGCTCCAGATGGAGTATGCCTCGGAGAAGGAAGCATACGAGAAGATGACACAGCAGATGGGACTGGGGCGACGCATCAAAAGAGGCGACGCCTGGTGGCCTGTGACGGTGGAGAGAAGCTATTATAACTCGCTGAACCAGCCTTGCGTGGTTATCCTGCGCAATACCGACGAGGATATAGAACATAACTTCGAATATGGTCGTCCGGTGGTGTTCTTCGAGAAACAAGACAACGGTTATAAGTTCTGCAATATAAAAGGAACCGTGAGTTATGCTGAGCCAGACAGGATGGTGGTGACACTCCAGGACATGTCGCATGCCCAGAAACTGCAGAACATCGATGGTCTGGGAGTGCAGATGTATTTCGACGAGACATCCTACCGCACGATGTTCGAGGCTCTCGACAAGGCGATCAAAGCCAAAGGCAACCGACTGGCTTATCTGCGCGATCTGTTCTGCTCTCACCAGAAGTCAGAGCGTTTCTCATTTGCCGACATCCGTTTCCCTTGGCTGAACAAAACCCAGGAGCATGCCGTAAACGAAGTGCTGAGGGCGAAGGATGTGATGGTGGTGCACGGCCCTCCGGGAACGGGCAAGACGACGACTCTCGTTGAAGCCATACACGAAACTCTGCAAAGAGAAAGTCAGGTGCTTGTGTGCGCTCAGAGCAATATGGCTGTTGACTGGATTTCCGAGAAACTCGTAGATAGAGGCATCAGCGTTTTGCGAATAGGCAACCCGAGTCGTGTCAACGACAAGATGCTGTCGTTCACCTATGAGCGTCGCTTTGAGGCTCACCCCGACTATCCACAGCTTTGGAGCATCCGCAAGGCGCTACGCGAGTTGAAAGCCAACCGCAAACACCGCACAGAGGCTTACCACCAGAAGATGGACCGACTGATGTCGAGAGCCACCGAACTGGAGATACGCATCAACCAAGACCTCTTCGGCGAGGCTCGCGTCATTGCCTGTACACTCGTCGGATCGGCCAACCGCCTGTTGCAAGGAATGAAGTTCAGCACCCTGTTCATAGATGAAGCCGCACAAGCCCTTGAGGCAGCATGCTGGATTCCTATAAGAAAGGTATCGCGAGTGGTGTTAGCCGGCGATCATTGTCAGTTGCCACCTACGGTGAAGAATTTTGCCGCAATGAAGGCCGGACTGGGAAAGACCCTGATGGAACGAATAGTGGAGAACCGCCCAGAGGATGTTTGTCTGCTGAAGATTCAGTATCGCATGAACGAGAAGATAATGCAGTTCTCGTCAGACTGGTTCTATGAGGGTAAGGTGGAGAGCGACCCGAGTGTGCGTTTCCGTGGAATCCTCGACTATGACGAACCGATGCTATGGATTGACACCCATGGGGAAGACTGCAAGGAGGAGTTTGTGGGCGAATCATTCGGCCGTATCAACAAGACCGAAGCCGACCTCACCCTACTCCATCTCGAGGACTATTTCCGCAAGGTGGGCAAGCAACGCATACTCGACGAGAGCATTGATGTGGGTATCATCTCGCCTTACAGGGCCCAGGTGCAGTATCTGCGTCAGCGCGTGAAGAAAAGCCAGTTCTTCAAGCCTTACCGGCATCTCATCTCCATCAACACCGTTGACGGATTCCAGGGTCAGGAGCGCGACATCATATTCATCTCGCTCGTAAGAGCCAACGACGACGGACAGATTGGCTTCCTTGCCGACCTGCGCCGAATGAATGTCGCAATCACGCGTGCACGCATGAAACTTATTATATTAGGTGATTCAGAAACTCTCTGCAAACATAAATTTTATAGACAACTATATGAAGAAACAATTCATTACAGCCCTTATGCTGGCGAGCAGCGCAGCAATGATGGCACAGAAAACCGCGGGTAATCCTATCTTCGAGGGTTGGTATGCCGACCCTGAAGGAGCAGTGTTCAACAACGAGTATTGGGTGTATCCTACATACTCTGCCGAGTATCGCGACCAGTTGCATTTCGATGCTTTCTCTTCTAAGGACCTTGTGAACTGGGAGAAGCACGAGAATGTGCTGACCAACAAGGAGATAACTTGGGCATGGCAGGCGATGTGGGCACCATCGGTAGTGGAGAACAACGGAAAGTACTATTTCTTCTTCGGTGCCAACGACATCCAGAACAACAAAGAGAATGGTGGTATCGGAGTAGCCGTTGCCGATAGTCCTGCCGGTCCTTACAAAGACCTTCTCGGCAAACCGCTTATCGACAAAATCGTGAACGGTGCACAGCCTATCGACCAGTTTGCATTCAAGGATTCCGACGGCAAGTGGTATCTCATCTATGGTGGTTGGGGCCATTGCAACATCGTGCGCCTTGCCGACGATTTCAAGTCAATAATGCCTTTCGAGGATGGCAGCCTGTACAAGGAGATGACACCAGAAGGATATGTTGAAGGTCCGTTCATGATAAAGCGTGGCGGCAAGTACTACTTCATGTGGTCGGAAGGCGGCTGGGGCGGCCCTGACTACAGTGTTGCCTATGCTATCGCTGATAGTCCTTTCGGTCCTTGGAAGCGTGAGGCGAAGATTCTCAAGCAAGATCCAGAGATTGCCACCGGTGCCGGTCATCACAGCGTCATCAAGGGCAAGGGAAAGGATGAGTATTACATCGTTTACCACCGTCGTCCGCTGGGCGACACTGGTCGCGACCATCGTGTTACCTGTATCGACAAACTTGTGTTTGGCAAGGATGGCAAAATCCAGCCTGTGAAAATGACTTTCGAGGGAGTGAAGAAACGCAAGTTGAAGTAAATATCCCATATATCTTTGCGGCGAAAGCATAATTTATACTAAATAAAGTATAATTTTCTTTGTCTTTCGCCACAAATTTAGTATCTTTGCAAAGCAAATATGCCCGAATGAGTGTATTTGCTTTGCTGATTTTATGTTGGAAGTTCATAAATGAAGCAAATAATGCGTTGCCGCGATGTTGGAATGGTAGACAAGGCAGACTTAAAATCTTCTGCTCATTTTGGGCGTGCGGGTTCGAGTCCCGCTCGCGGCACCATCAACAAATTATTAACAATTTTATTCGTATTAATTGCAATGCGCAAAAATCTATTTATCCTTTTTTCTGCATGCGTAGCAATGGTCCTTACCTCATGTTCAGGTAAGTTGGGTGCATTGTCAGCAGATTATTTCACAGTTACTCCAAACCCACTCGAGACTCAGGCTGGTCAGGTTCCTGCTTCTATCGCAGGTGTTTTCCCTGAGAAGTATATGAAGAAGAAGGCTGTTGTTACAGTTGTTCCAGAACTTCGTTACGCCAACGGTCAGGTAGCACAGGGCACTCCTGCTACATTCCAGGGCGAGAAGGTTACTGGCAACGACCAGACTATTTCTTACCGTCTCGGTGGCCGTTACACAATGAAGACTTCTTTCGACTATGTTCCTGAGATGCTCAAGAGCGATATGTACCTCACATTCCAGGCAAAGGTTGGCAAGAAGACTGTAAGCGTTCCTGCTGTAAAGGTTGCAACAGGCGTTATCGCTACTTCTGAACTTTACAAGAAGACAATCCTCAGCGATGGTGGTTGCTTCGCTCCTGACACATTCCAGCGTGTCAACAAGCAGAAGCAGGAGGCAAACATCAAGTTCCTCGTAAACCAGGCTAACATCCGTAAGAGCGAACTCCAGAGCAACTCTGTAAAGGACTTCGTTGAGATGCTCAAGAAGATCAATGCTGATCAGGAGCGCCTTCTCATCAATAATGTTGAGATTCAGGCATACGCTTCACCAGAGGGTGGTTTCGATTTCAACAACAAACTTTCTGAGAAGCGTCAGAATGTAACTCAGGAGTATGTTGAGAAGCAGCTCAAGGCTACAAACGTTGAGGCTGGTATCGATGCTCACTACACAGCACAGGACTGGGAAGGTTTCAAGCAGCTCGTTGCTGTAAGTAACATCCAGGACAAGGACGTTATCGTTCGCGTTCTTGATATGTACAAGGACCCAGAGGAGTGTGAGCAGCAGATCCGTAACATGAGCGCTGGTTTCCAGGAGTTGGCTAACGGCATCCTCCCAGAGCTCCGTCGTTCACGCATGATCATCAACTATGAGACAATCGGTCGCTCTGACGAGGAGATTCTCGCTCAGTACAACAGCGATGCTAAGCAGCTCAGCGTTGAGGAACTTCTCTATGCTGCAACACTCGTTGAGAGCAACGCAGAGAAGAACGACATCTATAACAAGACTGCTCAGATCTACACCAACGATGCTCGTGCTATCAACAATCTCGCTTCAATGGCATTGATCAATGGCGACATCGCTACTGCAAAGAAGTATATCAGCAAGTCGCTCAGCGTTAACCCTAAGCAGGCAGAGGCTCTCGCTAACCGCGGTCTCATCAGCCTCATCGAGGGTGATGTAACTGCTGCTGAGAATGATATCGCTCGCGCTACAACTCTCGGCGATGTGAAGTACGCACAGGGTGTTCTCAACATCGCTAAGGGTAACTACGCTGCTGCTGAGTCAAACTTCAAGGGTCTCGACGCTTCAAACAGCGCTGCTCTCGCACAGATTCTCAACAAGAACTATGCTGCTTCAGTAGGTACTCTCGACAACGCATCTTTCAAGGACGCAATGACAACATACCTCCACGCTATCGCTGCTGCTCGTCGCGATAACAAGTATGCTGCTGCTTCTTACCTCAAAGAGGCTATCGAGCAGGATCCTTCTCTCGCTGCTTATGCTGAGAATGACCTTGAGCTCGCTATCACACGCGATTAATCAAAGGGGACTCACCCCTCACACTTAAATCATAGAGATAGATGAAAAGACTATCTTATTTGATTCTCCTCACCCTGGTTCTGGTTTCCTGTGGCACCAAAGGCGATCATTTCACGCTTGAAGGCCGCCTGCTCAACCTTAACCAGGGTGAGTTCTATGTATATAGCACCGACGGTCTTATCAACGACATTGACACAATCCATGTCCAGGCCGGACGATTCTCCTACGATATAGAGTGTACCACCAACGGCACACTGGTCATTGTGTTCCCAAACTTCTCCGAGCAACCGGTTTTTGCACAGCCGGGCAAGTCGTGCAATCTCGAGGGCGATGCTTCAAAACTGAAAGAGGCAAGAGTGAAGGGCACAAAGGAAAACAAACTGATGAACCAGTTCCGCGAGCAGATAGAGAGCGCCTCGCCTGATGAGATACGCCACTATGCCGAACTGTTTGTTGGCGACCACCCTGAATCGCTCGTGTCTATATATCTCGTCAGGAAATATTTCATCACCTGCCAGAACAGCGACTATAAGAAAGCCGACAAACTGCTCAAGATTATCCAGAAGGCCCAGCCTGAGAACGGACGATTGAAGCAACTTATCGACCAGGTGGAAGCCCAGGCTCAGACTGCCATCGGTTCTCCACTGCCAAAGTTCAAGGTGGTCGATATCAACGGCGACACTATCACTCAGGCGAAATTCTCAAAGGGTGAAGCCATCATCTATGTTTGGGCAACATGGGAATACGAGAGTTGCAATATGCAGCGCAACCTTAAAAACAGTGTCAAGGACAAAGCCACCTGTCTTGGTATCTGTCTCGATGCCGACAAGACTGAATACAAGAAACTCCTCGACCGAGAGAATATCGACCTGCCGATAGTATTCGACGGGAAGATGTTTGACAGTCCATTGGTGAAGAAACTCGGATTCACCAGCATTCCTGACAATATTGTGGTGAAGAACGGTAAGATTACCGGTCGCAACCTCACTCTACAACAGATAAGAGAGAAATTCAACTAAAAACGGAGAAAGACTCCCATAAACTCCCCCTCACAAAATGCTCGTAAAAGCCTACAGTGCAGCAGTAAACGGACTTGAGGTGACAACCGTCACCATAGAAGTAAGTATTGTAAACGGCGTGATGTTCCATTTCACAGGTCTTGGTGACGCAGCCGTAAGAGAAGGTCGTGACCGTATTGCCGCAGCCCTGCGCCACAACGGTTTCCACTTTCCTCACGCCGACATCACTGTCAATATGGCTCCTGCTGACCTCAGAAAGGAAGGTAGCGGTTTCGACTTGCCGTTGGCAATAGCACTCCTTGCCGCCAACTCCGATATACAGAGCGAAAAACTCGGCAGTTACATGATAATGGGCGAGTTGGGACTCGACGGTCATCTGCAACCTATCAAGGGCGCCCTGCCTATAGCCATCCGTGCCCGTGCGGAGAAGTTCAAAGGCCTCATCGTTCCGAAAGACAATGGCATGGAGGCTGCCGTGGTCAACAACCTCGATGTCTATGCCTTGGATAATATCATGGATGTCATCGATTTCCTGACCGACAAGCGTGAGTTCCAGCCAATAGAACTCGACACCCGCCGTGTGTTCTACGAACAGCAGTATAAGTTCGACCTCGACTTTGCCGATGTTCGTGGTCAGGAGAATGTGAAACGCGCATTGGAGGTTGCCGCTGCCGGTGGACATAATGTAGCGCTCATCGGTCCTCCGGGTTCGGGCAAATCGATGATGGCTAAACGACTGCCTTCCATCCTTCCTCCGTTGTCGCTTGCCGAAAGTCTTGAGACAACACAGATTCACAGTGTGGCAGGCAAACTCAGCAAGGACTCGTCGCTTATATCCCAGCGCCCTTTCCGCTCACCTCATCACACTATTTCTGAAGTTGCACTGGTCGGTGGAGGCATCAATCCTCAGCCTGGCGAGATAAGTCTTGCCCACAACGGTGTACTTTTCTGCGATGAGTTGCCTGAATTCAATAAAAGCACTCTCGAGGTGTTGCGCCAACCTTTGGAAGACCGCAAGATTACCATCTCGCGCGCCAAATACACATTGGAATATCCATGTTCATTTATGTTCGTGGCATCTATGAACCCTTGCCCTTGCGGCTATCACGGTGACCCAACCCACACTTGTGTGTGCACCCCAGGACAGATACAGCGATACATGAGTAAGGTCAGTGGACCTTTGATGGATCGTATTGACCTGCAGGTTGAAATTTCTGCTGTGGAATTTAAGGATATCTCCAAGGCTGAGCAGGGTGAACCGAGTGAAAATATCCGTGAAAGGGTTATCCGTGCTCGCAAGATGCAGGAGGAACGATTCAAGGATGTTAAGGGTGTTCACTGCAATGCCCAGATGACCGAGCGAATGATTCATCAGTTTGCTGAACCAGATGAGCATGGAGTGGAAATGCTCCGTATAGCGATGGAGCGTCTATCACTTTCTGCGCGCGCGTACAATAGAATATTAAAGGTGGCACGAACCATCGCCGACCTTGCCGGCAGCGAAAACGTCATGGTTGAACATGTTGCCGAGGCTATATCCTATCGCAACCTCGACCGCGCCAACTGGGCAGAGACATAAAAGCCCCCTACCATTTAGGAACGCTTATTTAGCAGAACATCTTCGATAAAGAACAGTAATTTCACTCCATGAAAGACAATATATAATTAAAATATGTCTTATATATCCGACATAATTTGCAAAATATTGCTGTTTATTGTTTTTTTTTACTATCTTTGCACCGAAATTAATATAACGGTCAAACTATGGAGATAGGCATAATAAAGAAGATTATCCTGCGCTGGCAAGAACTGATTCCACAAATCAACCTTACGGAAAGAAAGTTTTTCATTGAACCAGATGCTAATCATGTTCTTGTCGGCATACGCCGTGCCGGCAAGAGTTATATGTTGTATCAATACATACACCAGCTGGTTAGCGAAGGGCATAGCATCGAAGAGATTCTCTTCGTGAACTTTGAGGATGAACGCATCTCGGATATACAGAAGGAAGATCTTCATCTGATACTCGAAGCATACCGAGAGATGTTCAATCATCAGCCTATAATTTTCCTTGACGAAATACAAAACGTTGAGGGTTGGGAGCATTTTGCAAGACGCCTTGCTGATGAAAAATACAAGATATTCATTACGGGAAGCAATGCACGTATGCTCAGTCGAGAGAT
>JAZQOD010000159.1:0-1639 GCA_045627685.1 Prevotella sp.
CAAGGCAAAGTATGAGAAGAACAAGAAACGCTATGCCCTCGCCATCAGCGACCACTACGGCAAGATGCAGGACAGCAACGACCGCATTGTGAACCAGATGATTGTCAAGACTGTTCTTGAACGCGTCAAGGATGGTGGCACCAATCAGTTGCAGGTGGGACTCACCGAACTTGCACCGGGTAGTGTGTGGAACACTATGCCTGCCCACACCCACACTCGCCGAATGGAAGCATATTTCTATTTCAATCTGCCTGAGAACAATGCTATCTGCCATCTGATGGGCGATCCACAGGAACAGCGCCTCGTATGGTTGCACAACGAGCAGGCAATCACCTCACCAGAGTGGAGCATCCACGCAGCAGCCGGCACCAGCAACTATACCTTCATCTGGGGTATGGCAGGCGAGAACCTCAAATACAGCGATAAGGATGAGATTAAATACAGCGAGATGAAGTAAAGGGCATCCACGCCCCCCCGGCCCCCCGCTCGGCGACGAAGGAGACGCTTTCATAGCGTTAGCGGAGAAAGAAAGGGGGCTGTGGCTGGGGGGCTATCTCTTATTAAACGGCTCCCTCAATCCGTCGTTCATGACAACCTTGAAGGCGATGATTGCTGATTCCATCAACTGGTCGAAGGTGTAGCATACCTTCGGGTTCTGAATGTCGTCGTATGATGATGAACATTCCACGGTCAGTCCGAGGGCACCCGAACAGTAGTTTGCCAACTGTGTCAGATCCACAGCCTCGTCACCACCTTCTATCTCAGGCACATCATCGCGCAGACCAGCCTCCTTGTAGGCAGTGAGCACCTTTGTGTAGAGAGTGTTTCCACGCTGTATATGTGCTGGTGTGTCGATGAGACCAGGCTCGAACATCGTAGAGGAAATTTCACATGAATGGACATTAAGTAGCAAATCAACTCTCCATCGTGCCATCAGTCGGCACACAGCCTTAGCCTCTTCCGTCTTCATATCTCCCGGCGTACAGTCGTGCTGGATGTTATATCCGTCGCCGTTAGGATATCCTCCAGGGAAACTAACCTTATCGAGTGGCAATGGATAATACTCCTTGCTACCCAACCAGCCAATCAGACTGCCATCTTTCCATGTGCCCTGACAAGCCTTGCGGAACACCTCATAAGGTTGTCCGCGAAGGTGGTCGGGACATATTGAGCGACCGTCCATGTTGAGACACGGAATGATGATGATGCGATATTTCTTTGCGAGTTCAAGCAGTTCCGGGTCGGTCTGTCCACGGAAGTCCTTGCCCGTCTCGAGCATCTGTATCATATTCGCGGCGGCGGCAATGCCTTCGGGCTCCGAACCATGCACACCGGTGAGATACATTATTGTCTGCTTGACGTCAGGATCCTTGTATCTGTCTCCGAGGTACGACATGATGGTGCTCGACGAGTTGCCGGCTGAGAAGTTGGTCTGCGGCTCCGGTTCCGTGAAGTCACCGTAGAACACGGCATATACCGGGAATCCGAGCGGAGTCTCGGCAATCTTTTCCGAGCGGCCCACCTTTACATTCTCGCACAGCTCGATGATCTCCTGTGGCCGTACCTTCCAGAAATCGGGCCTGGGCTCGAGATTCTCCACCACGAAAGGCTCAAAACCCTTTTTCTGTGCGTCAGCCTC
>JAZQOD010000160.1:0-7383 GCA_045627685.1 Prevotella sp.
ATTGTCATTATTGTCATTATTGTCACTGGCGAATCATTTTGCGTCGTCTCACAAAAATAATTGCCGAAAAACTTAATTTTTACCTATTTTTTCCGTATAATATATAGTAGAGGGGTATATGAAAAAACAATCAAATCAACGTAAACATTTTTATATTTTATGAAACACCACTATTAGCTACACTACAAGCATCTCCATCAGCATCTTCTGCAGCGTCAATACGCACTGCGGATGAAAACGCCCAAATGACGTCACTTCACCAATATTGAAATCATGTTGCGACAATGATAAAACGGCGCCCAATCATCGTTCGTCACAACTCACTGGTTGTCAGGGTGTTACAAATACAAATGCTCATGTATTTTTGCTTTGAACATCAATTGCCATTAATCTGGCCTTCAACCTATCATTAATATTAATTTTGTAAAGTATTATTAACCTTTAAAATTACATTCAGTTTATGATTAACTTTCGCCTTATAAAGAACAACAACGCTTCCTCAGCAAACTACGGCCGATACTTCGCAAAGGCCGTTCACACCCAGACCATCAACCTCAACACTCTCGCAGAGCGTATCCAGCGCAACTGTACTGCGAAGAAGTCAGACTGTCTTGCAGTTCTCACCGAACTTGTGGAGGTGCTCCACGACGAGCTCCTTTCATCTCACGTGGTGAAGATCGACGGCTTCGGTTCGTTCAAGATCGGTCTCAAGAGCAAGTACGCCAAGACCGACTCGGAGTTCAACGCCGCACAGCACATCAGCGGCTGCAAGGTGAACTTCCGTCCTGAGTACACCATGGTAGCCAACGGCACCTATGTCGATGACGAGGGTAACACCAAGATCAAGAAAGACCGCCGTGTCGGAACTCACCAAGGGTGTGCAGTACAAGATGTATTAAGGACCCTCTCCGCCCTTCGGGCACCTCCCCCATGATGGGGAGGATTTCTAAAATGTCTTGGGAGGGCGGGGGGATGCTTACTTCGCCATGCGGTAGATCTCAACTACATCCTGCATCTTCAACAGTTTCAATCCTCCTACAGTGTGAGAATCGCCTGTTGTGCACTTGTCTGCCATATCGGCAATCTCAGCGTCGGTGACCTCTCTGCCAATGAGAGTGTGGATGTCAGTAGGCATTCCAATCGACTTGAAGAACTGTTCCATTGCCTGGATTCCGGCTTCGGCTGCCTCAAGGTCGCTCATTCCAGCAATGTCAACGCCCATCACATTCTTTGCAAAACGAGCGAAACGTGGCATATTCTCTTCACGAGTGTAACGTGCCCAACTGCCCCAGATTGCTGCCAAACCTGCTCCATGGCTCACATCAAACATGCCCGACAGTTCATGCTCAATGCCATGAGTAGCCCAGTCGCCTGTGGTGCCACAACCAGTGAGGTCGTTGTGAGCCAGTGAACCAGCCCACATCACATTAGCACGACTGATATAGTCGGTTGGGTTCTCCAATGCTTTCTTACCCTCGGTCATGCAGGTACGAATCACAGCCTCAGCGATAGCATCAGTAGTCTCCATATCATCGTCCTTGCTGAAGTAACGCTCCATGGTGTGCATAATCATATCGGTGATGCCGCAGGCTGTCTGCCAAGCAGGCAAAGTGAATGTGAGTTCTGGGTTCATGATGGCAAACTTGCAACGGAAATCGTTGGTGCAATAGTCTTTCTTCAACCATCCGTCAACCTCATCGTTGGTGTTAACCGAACCATCACTCATCTCCGAACCGGCAGCAGGGATTGTCAGGATGCAACCGATTGGCAGATACTGTGTAGCGTGAGTCTTGTGGAGATAGAGGTCCCACACATCGCCCTCGAAGAAGCGACCGGCAGAAATAGCCTTCGATGAGTCGATGACTGAACCGCCACCGACTGCCAGAATGAAGTCAACACCCTCGTTCTTGCATAGTTCAATACCTTTTCTCACGAGTGACAGGCGAGGGTTTGGCACAACGCCACCCAGTTTCACATATTCAATACCCCCCTCGGTGAGCAGTTTCTCCACCTTCGCCATGAGTCCTGACTTTGTGGCACTCTGACCGCCATAGTGGATGAGCACTTTCTTACCACCGTATTTCTTTACTAATGAGGCAACCTCATTCTCAGCCTCGCGTCCAAACACAACCTGTGTCGGAGCGTAATAATTGAAATTCTTCATTGTGTTGCAATAATTTTGGTTGTTTGATGCAAAGATAATAATTATTTGGCTAAACTCCAAATATATCGCAAGCGAAAGAACTACCGTAGAGTTTTGCCCCTTTAATAACAATATTAGGTGTAAATCGGAATGTAATCACTAATAAATTTGTTTTTCTCGCTGATTTGCACTAATTTTGTAGTATGAATAACTTGTCAGCAACATGTAGGAAACTCTTTTCCGCCTTTTTCGCCATCACTTTTGTGCTGGCGATGTCGTGTTGCAGCACATCAAACTCCATTCCCGAAGGCTCGTATTCGCTCGAAGGAATAAAGGTTGAGGCTGATACAAAAGACCTCAACACCTCGGGACTTTCGGGGTATGTGCGTCAGTTGCCGAACACCAAGTGGTTCTCTCTTTTCAAGAAACCGGGAGCAGCACCAGTTATCTACGACACACTCCTTGCCCAGAAATCATGCGACGACCTCCAGATGGCAATGCAGAACATGGGTTATCTCCATGCCACTGTCGATATGGACAATCAGGTGAAGGGCAAGAAAGTGAAGGCGCTCTACAGGTTGCACCCAGGTGAGCAGTATTATATCCGTGATGTGAAATATGAGATTCAGGACGACTCAGTGAAGGCGTTCCTCGAGAGTTACAGCGACCAGCCGAATTCGCTGAAACCAGGTGAGCGTTTCTCTGTGTCGCTTCTCAACGATGAGCGAAAGCGCATCACATCGCTCCTGACGAGCAACGGATACTATCGTTTCCACAAGGATTTCATCTCGTTTGAGGTTGACACAGCGGCAAACAGCACTGATGTGGATGTGATGATGCGCCTCCAGAGGTATCGCGAGAACAGCACTGCTCCAGCCGTTAGTCATCCGCTCTACAACATCCGGAAGATAAACTATCTGTCGGGCAATGGCGAGAATATGCACCTCAGGAAGAAGGTGCTCGAAAGTAACACAGCGTTTGCAGAAGGAAAGCCATACAGCAGTGAGGATTTGCAAAAGACATACAACAACTTTGCGCGCCTTCAGGCTGTGAGATACACCAATATCCGTTTTTCGGAAGTGCCTGATACTACGCTCCTTGACTGTGATATCCAGATCAGCACCAATAAACCATCCACGATATCCTTCCTGCCGGAGGGTACCAATACGGCTGGTGACCTTGGAGCAGCGGCTACGCTCACCTACGAGAATAGAAATGTGTTCCATGGCAGTGAACTGTTCTCAATCCAGGCTCGTGCAGCATTCGAGGCTATCACCGGATTGGAGGGCTATTCCGACCAGAACTACAACGAATATGGCATTGAGTCGAAACTGACATTCCCTCGATTCGTGCTTCCTTACAAGAGCACCCGACTGATGAGCAAGATAAATGCCACCAGCGAACTCTCGGCAGCATATAACCTCCAGAACCGTCCGGAGTTTCATCGCCGATTGTTCTCGGCAGCATGGCGCTATCGTTGGACAGATCTTTCAGGAAAGGTGGTGTACCGCTTCGACTTGCTCGACATGAACTATGTCTATATGCCTTGGATTTCGGAAACATTCCGCCACGATTATCTCGAGGATGTCACCAACCGAAATGCCATACTGCGCTATAACTACGAGGATTTGTTCATCATGAAGATTGGTTTCGGTATGACCTTCACCCATAAGACATGGGCTGTGAGAACGAATATCGAGACTTCGGGCAATCTGCTCGACGGACTGGCACATCTCACCAAGTTCCGCACCAACGAGGACGGGCAGCACACATTATTTAATATAGCGTATGCGCAGTTTGTGAAGGGTGACATTGATTTCTCCAAGGTCTTCGACTTTGACAAGAACAACCAGTTGGCCGTTCATGCGGCATTGGGAGTAGCCTATCCTTACGGCAACAGTACCATCCTGCCTTTTGAGAAACGTTATTTCTCGGGTGGTGCAAACTCAGTGCGTGGCTGGAGTGTGAGAAGTCTTGGTCCGGGACGATTCAAAGGTACCGACGATCGCATTGACTTCATCAACCAGACGGGTGATGTGAAACTCGACTTGAGTATGGAATACCGCACCAACCTGTTCTGGAAGTTCAGCGGTGCCGCCTTCATCGATGCTGGTAACATCTGGACACTCCGTGATTATGAGGACCAGCCAGGCGGACAGTTCACATTTACTGATTTCTATAAAGAGATAGCCGTGGCATACGGTCTTGGTTTGCGATTGAACTTCGGCTATTTCATTGTGCGTTTTGATCTTGGTATGAAGGCCATCAACCCAGCATATACAACAAGCAAAGAGCACTTCCCGATAATTCATCCGAACCTCGGTCGTGACCTTGCCTTCCATTTCGCCGTCGGCCTTCCATTCTAAAGGTTGGTTCAGCGATTCTTTACCCGGATGGTCTCCCTCCCATCACGGGGAGGGCGGGGGAGGGGTCTTAAAGTTCTACTTTCCAGGCGTTGCCTATTTTCACGAGATGCAGTGTGACAAAGCATTCGTCGGTCTTATGCAGAGGCTGACCGATTTCCTTTGCCTCGAAATAGTCGAACACATGGAGCCTTACGGTAGCCTCACGGCCTTCCATCGTGATATCATCAATCTCGTATGTGGCACCAGTTTCGGAAGATCTGAGCCAATCGACATCAGTCTGGGATATGTTCGTAGCCAGGAATTCCAACTTGTGCCGGGATTCCGCTGTGACCTGATACATGCACTTCTCCAGTTGCCAGTTATAGTAGTGAACGGCAAAAGAATCAACACGCTGTGTGAGCAATTCCTCATCGGTTTTTCCTTTGCATGAGAACATCATAGCAATGCCAACGATGAGTGAAAGAATGAAAAATGATTTCTTCATTATTAGCCTGTTTCCTATTAAAAAACGTAAATCTGGTGCAAAGGTAGCCAAAAATCTTGGTTTTCTCATCTATTTTTGGTAATTTTGTAGAAAATAGTAACTTAATGCTCAACTTTATTTCATTTGGAAGTGGTAGCAGTGGCAATTGTTACTACCTGTTTACTGATGATGAGAGCCTGATGATTGATGTCGGGATAGGTATCCGTACTCTGAAGAAAGACTTCAAAGAGTACGGTCTGCACCTGACGTTGATAAACAATATCCTGGTTACTCACGATCATGCCGATCATGTGAAGTCAGTGGGTAGTTTCAGCAACGACCATGAACTGCCGGTATATACAACAAGCAAAGTGCATCAAGGCATACAGAACAACTACTGTGTGCGCCATAAGATTGCTAATGATTTGGTTCGTGTCATCGAACCAGGCAAGACCTTCACCTTGGGCAGTTTTCAGATAACTCCGTTCTTGGTGCCTCACGATAGTTGCGAGAATGTAGGCTATAAGATAGTCTATGGTGACATCACATTCTGTCTCATCACCGATGCAGGTCATGTGACAGAGGAAATGGCACAATATATCGGTGAAGCCAATTACCTCGTCATTGAATCAAACTTCGATGAGGAGATGCTTCTTCATGGTCCATACCCTGCGCATCTCAAGGCCCGAATCATGAGTGGCAACGGTCATTTGAGCAACAAGCACTGTGCTGAGGCTATCGCAAAGTATGCATCGCCAGAATTGCGTCATGTGTGGCTTTGCCATCTGAGCGACGAGAACAATCATCCTGATTTGGCTTGCATCACAGTGAAGACCATTCTTAGTCGTGATTATGGTTTGATTGTAGGTAAGGACTTTGAACTCGATTATCTTAAGCGAACAAAGCCTACAGGGGTGTTTATCTTACAATAATACCCCAATTTGTATATCCTGAAAATCAGCAGGCTTGGATTGGCGGAAAGGAGATTGGCTCTAAGTAGTTTCTTGAATACCATGAAGAGGCATGCAACAGGAATGCTCAGCATGCCAAGTCGGTTTCTTAGTTTCACCACTTCCACACGGTCGCCAATCTCATCCCTGAACATATATGCCGATTGCAGTGCTTCTTCGGTCTTTTTCAGAAAAGTGTCATTGTCTTCTATATCTGCATTCTCCAGCGGATTGTCGATGGCGTGTACAGCATAGCCTGCTTTTTCGAGATCCATGCCATACTGCACATCCTCATATCCGTAGATTGTGTAACGCTCATCGAATGGCAAACCAGCCATCACATCGCGCTTTATCAGAAAGCAGAAAGAACGGAACTGCTCACTGATATATCCGTGTTTCTTCTCGTAGTCTCTCTCGTATCGCCAGCGAAGGGCGCGATGAGGATCATGACATACTTCCGGGCATTTGATGCCACCACACACCACATCATGCTCCTTTGATGCTTCGATATAGGCAGAAAGGAAGTTATCGCTTATCACACGACCATCAGCATCCATAAACAGCAGCAAGTCGCCCGTAGATTCCCTGAACAGCACATTGCGGATAGCAGCACGCCCTACATTCTCCCTACGGATGATATGACGACAGTTGGTCAGGTCTATCATCTTGTGATTGGCGATGATGTTCACCTGCGAACGACTGCCGTCCTCAGCCACTATAATCTCGTAGTCTATACCGAGGCGCTCAGCCTGTTCGTGCAAATCATATACGAGTTTGTAGCAGGTATAGTTGTGTACAGGAATCAGAATCGATAACTTCATACTCTTTTTAGGTGGGTTCTATTATTGATGCCTGTCAAAAGCCTGTTTAAGATACTTGCCCGTATATCCCTTGCCCGATGCAACCAGTTCCTCAGGTGTTCCCGCGAAAACAATCTCACCTCCGGCATTACCACCTTCCGGTCCGAGGTCAATGATATGGTCGGCACACTTTATTATATCCATGTTATGCTCAATCACAAGTACGGTATGACCTCGCTCGATGAGCGCATTGAAAGCGTCTATCAGACGACGGATATCATGGAAATGAAGTCCGGTGGTAGGTTCGTCGAATATGAATAGGGTAGGCTCATGCTGTTCCTGACCGAGATAATAAGCCAGTTTCACACGTTGGTTCTCACCTCCGGAGAGGGTTGATGAACTCTGGCCCAGTTTGATATAACCAAGACCTACAGCCTGCAAAGGCTTGAGTTTCTCGACGATTGCCTTCTTTTTATGTTCGCCAAAGAACTCGATAGCCTCGTTCACGGTCATATCAAGTACATCGCTGATGTTCTTCTCCTCAAAGCGCACATCCAGAATCTCGCTCTTGAAACGCTTTCCGTGACATGAGTCGCACACGAGTTCAAGGTCGGCCATGAACTGCATCTCTACGGTTATCATACCATTTCCCTTGCATTCC
>JAZQOD010000161.1:0-9323 GCA_045627685.1 Prevotella sp.
AACAGGTTCAATTAGGCGAGACGTGGAATCTGTCCCCGTGACCCTATATGGAGGAAATACAATATTAAAATTCTAAAAATTATGAAAATGCTAGATTATCTTTTTTACAGAATATACTTGATACACAAGCCAAAGGACAACGCTCCTTTTGTTTTTGGCGTCATTTTTGTATGGGCCTATATAGTATCAATTATAATACCTCTAGTCTGGGGCATTAATGACCTTTTTTATTTAAATTGGCAAAATAGCAGGTCGATAATCTATCCCATTTATATTATAATCTTGTGTATTACTATTTGGAGATATAAAAAAAAGAAAGAAGATATTTTCAAAAGATTCGAGAAATGTAGTCTTAATAAAATACCTGATTGGTTGTTTGGAGTATTAGCGTTTTTCTTTATGCTCTTATGTGCCTCGGTATCAATTTATATTTTGAAACATTGTATAGAGCCATTTATGTGGGAGCATAATTTGATGGGGTGTTACAATGAATATCTGCCTTCATTCATGATTCCTGAATAAATAAGGGGACATACATAGATAATAATAGTCTGAATGGCTTAAAAACATACAACTAAGATTATAGCAAATGTACATACACAAACCAAGGGCAAAGCCCTTTGGCGGAGGGAACTGAAATATAAATAAACAGCAAACAGGCTGGACATCGGTGGCGGTGCTCAGCCTGTTGCGTATAGGTTGTGTGTAGAGTGACGAAGAAACGCAAAATCTGTAAATCCACAGAATTTATCGCTAAAGGAAGGAATGGAAAACCATTTTGTGGGATAAAATAGCTACATGTATGTCTTGATGTATAGTAAGTGTATAGTGAGCCGTTCTATATACACCTACGGGATCCCCTGTAAACACTGGGCTTCCCGAGGGGTTAGTGTATAAATGTATAGAAAAAGAGACCCCTCCCCAGCCCGTGATGGGAGGGAGACCATCCGGGAGAACGCACTGTCGGAAAGAGTATATACTCCCCTCTCATCGTGGGAGAGGGGGATGGGGGTGAGGCTATTTTTTCGGGGAATTGCTTTGCTATTTATAAAATAATGTGTACTTTTGCGTAGAATATTCAAAATTACCTATCTATTATGAACAACTTTAATTCTTTTCTTCTTTCAGGGGCTCTGATGATTGCTTCACAAAGCATGATGGCACAGCATACCGTGGAAATCGGTAACAAGGCGGGGGCTCCAATACAGTCAACGATGTATGGCATATTCTTCGAGGATATAAACTTCGGTGCTGATGGTGGCCTCTATGCCGAACTGGTGGAAAACCGCTCGTTCGAATTCCCTAACAGTCTGATGGGATGGGAGACCTTCGGCAATGTGGAGGTTTCGACTTTCCACCCAGCCTTCGACCGCTGTCCACACTTCGTGACACTGCGCACTGCCGGCCACCGCGAGAAGCGTACTGGACTGGGCAACAGCGGATTCTTCGGCATGGGACTGAAAGAGGGCTTGGCATACGAGTTCTCGGTGTATGCGCGTCAGAATGAGTTGCACGGCCAGCCTTCGCGTATCCGTGTGGAACTGCTGGGCGAGAACAACGAGGTGATAGCAAGTGAGAAGATTGCGATAGAGACCAACAAATGGGCTCGCCACACTGCTACCCTGCATCCTTCGAAGACTGTGGCAAAGGGTAAGATGCGCATATTCCTCGACTCAAAGGAGGCTGTGGACCTGGATCATGTGTCGCTGTTCCCTGAGGACAACTGGCACGGACTGCGCGCTGACCTGGTGAAGGATCTCGAGGACTTGCATCCGGGCATTTTCCGATTCCCTGGCGGTTGTATCGTGGAGGGTGCCGACCTGGAGACTCGCTACCAGTGGAAGAACTCGGTGGGACGCCCAGAGAATCGTCCACTGAACGAGAACCGTTGGAACACTTGCTTTGCCCATCGTTTGTATCCGAACTACTTCCAGTCTTACGGTCTCGGATTCTACGAGTATTTCCTCCTGGCAGAGAAGATCGGTGCTGAACCACTGCCTGTACTGTCGGTGGGATTGGCTTGCCAGTATCAGAACGACGATAACGACAAGAACGCTCATGTGGCTGTGGACGACCTCCAGCCTTATATCGACGATGCTCTCGACCTGGTGGAGTTTGCCAACGGTGCTGTGACTACGAAATGGGGTGCACTGCGTGCCGAGATGGGACATCCGGCTCCGTTCAACCTGAAGCAGATTGCTATCGGCAACGAACAGTGGGGACCGATGTATCCTGAGCGTCTGGAGAAATTCATGGAACAGTTGAGAAAGAAATATCCTGAGATAAAGATATGCGGTTCATCGGGTCCATCGAGCGATGGCAAGGATTTCGAATACGGATGGCAGGAGATGCGACGCCTGGGTGTTGACCTCGTGGATGAGCATTACTACAAGGAGCCTGACTGGTTCCTGAAGAATGCCGGTCGCTACGACGACTACCCTCGCACTGGTCCGAAGGTGTTTGCCGGTGAATATGCTGCCCACACAAAGAACCACAACGAGGTGCTGCCAACAGACATGAACACCTTCGAGGCTGCACTCTCAGAAGCTGCGTTCATGACTGGTTTGGAGCGTAATGCCGATGTGGTGCTCCAGGCTACCTATGCCCCACTCTTCGCCCATGTTGACGGTTGGCAGTGGCGACCTGACCTCATCTGGTTTGACAACCTGAAATCGGTACGCACACCAAACTGGTATGTACAGATGCTCTACGGCACTAATGCCGGCACAAACATGGTTTCTGCCCTCGAAAACGGTAAGCCACTGGAGGGTGAGGACGGATTGTATGTGAGTGCTGTGATGGACAAAAACGCTGGTTGCACCATCGTGAAGATTGTGAATGTGAACGATGCTGCACGCGATGTGACACTGAAGATGAAGGGCATGAAGGACGGCAAGGAGGCGAAGGTGACAACGCTGCACAGCGATGATGCCCGTGCAACAAACTCGCCACAGAAGGGCTACTCGGTACAGCCTGAAGAAAAGACCGTGACACTCACCACCCAACCTACCCTCAGCATCCCAGCGAAGAGTTTCGTGGTGGTAAGGTTATAGAAGCCCCACCCCCACAAAAACCTCACCCCCAGCCCCTCTCCAAAAGCGAGGGGAGACCATCCGGGGGAGTAAGCGATAACAATGGCATAAATAATCACCGAACTACATTTGCGTAATTCGGTGATTATTCTTCTATGGGTTTTGATCACTTCTTGCCGAAGTGGGGATCGATTTTCAGCAGGGAGGCTACGATATACGTGACAGCACAGAAACAACATACAATGATGAAGAACACCTGATAGCCGACGGCTTCCTGAAGGGCTCCGGCAAACATTCCCGGAATCATCATCGACAATGCCATAAGTGCTGTGCAAAGAGCATAATGGCTGGTCTTGTATTCACCCTGACTGTAATAAATGAGATAGAGCATATAAGCAGTGAAACCGAATCCGTAGCCGAACTGTTCCACCAGAACACAGAGGTTGATGACGAGCAGGTTGTGTGGCATGGCGAACGACATATAGACATACACCAGGTCAGGCAGTGTTATCGCCATCACCATTGGCCAGAGCCATCGTTTCAATCCATCCTTGCCGGCTGCCATTCCTCCAAGGATTCCTCCGAGGGTAAGACCAACAACACCGACGGTGCCCTGAACGAGTCCGTACTCCTGTGGCGACAGACCAAGACCGCCGTTATGCACAGCATCGATAAGGAACAAGGCACTGACCTTTGCCAGCAGACCTTCCGGCATACGATATAACAGCATGAAGAGCAGTCCTACAACCACCTGTTCCTTATGGAAGAATGTACGGCAGGTATGGGCGAGTTCGTGGAGGATAGTGCTGTAGTTGATATTCTCGCGTGGCTGATCCTCATCTGGGCGTGGTAGTTTCATGTTATGCCAGAGCCAGAGGGCAATGAAGATGCCGGTGACACCGTAGAACATAAGACTCCATGAATATTCGATGCTGTTGCGGAATATCACCTGCAGATTGCCGGCAATCATCACAAGCACTCCCTGACCGAAGATTGTTGCCAGTCGATAGAAGGTGGAACGGATTCCCACGAACCATGCCTGATCGTGCTGCGAAAGTCCGAGCATATAGAATCCGTCGGCAGCGATGTCGTGGGTGGCACTCGCGAATGCCATTACCCAGAAGAAGAACAGTGTGCCTTGCAACCAGAACGAGGTCGGTATGGTGAACGCCACTCCACCGAAGGCAGCTCCGAGGAGCAGTTGCATGGTGACAATCCACCAGCGCTTGGTTCTCACCACATCAATAAACGGGCTCCACAGGGGTTTGATGACCCACGGCAGATAGAGCCACGAGGTGTAGAGGGTGATTTCCGTGTTGGACAATCCGAGTTGCTTGTAGAGCACAAGCGAGATGGTCATTACAGCCACATAGGGCAATCCTTCGGCGAAATAGAGCGAAGGAATCCAAGTCCAAGGATTCTTACCAAATCTTTCTGATTTCTGCATCTTTATAATAATGTGTTAGTATTTCTTTATAGTCATAGCCTTCAGCGCCCATCACGGCAGCTCCTATCTGGCATAGCCCTACCCCATGGCCCCAACCGGTGCCTGAGAAGTTAAAAGTTAAAAGTGAAGAGTGAAGAGTTTTCTGCACCTCAAAATTGGAACTATAGAGGCAGGTTTCGCTGAGGGCTTTGCGGATGGCGAGTTCTTTGCCGATGATGGTCTCACCGTTCTCGCCAACAATCTTCAGTTGCCAGATACGACCACTCTTGCCTCGCTCCAATGGGATGATGTCGGTGATAAGGCCTAAGCCTTTATGCAACTTACGTTCTATGAGGTCGGAGAGTTCTTCCTGGGTGTATTCCACACGCCAATGGAAGAAGTCGCGTGTCTGCTTGTCGTAGTCGTTGAGCACCTGTGTGAGTACCTCAGCATTCTCGGTATCGCAGAAAACGCTGCCATCAGGACGGGCATCGCGGATGGAACGGAGGTAAGGATAGTCCTTGTTCTCCCAGCAATAGCGGAACTCCTCGGTCACTCCACCGCAACATTTCGAATAGCGGGCATCGCAAATCTCACCGTCATACATAAGCACCTCGCCACGGGTTTCCTCGATGGCTTGTTCAACGATAGGGTTCATCTTGTCGGATATGCCCTGATAGCGCTGACAGCAGTCGTCGGAGCATACATCAAACAAGGTATGAGGAGCACTGCCGAAGAGCAACCATGAACGACTGATGACGGCATGGGCTTTAAGCAGTTCGAGACTCGAAGTGGCCGACATCTCACTGGAGATGACACTCTTCAGGTATTTCTCCACCGACAGGCGGTTCACTGTCCATTCCTCGCCGGAAACAGGATCCACCTTATATAATATATCACCCTCATAACGGAAGGTGCGTTTCTGATCCCAATGGAAACCGATTCCTATGCGTACATTATCTATTATGGTTGTTCCGTCGTCCGCTGGTCTGCCAACGAGGTGGCCTTTAGAGATACCCACATCCACCAACGGTTCGCGTTCCCAGCACTGGTTGTAGATATCCGTAAGCAGAGCGGCTGACATCTTGTCAAAGTCTTCTTCTCGTGCCAATGGTACTACTCCTGCAAATTCAAGCGAAGCCGGCGATATCAGTACTTTCTCATCGCCTTCGGCTGAATATTGCCACGGACGGTGGCATCTGCGGTTGACCACCCACCAATGAATCTGCCCTTCTGACATCCAGCAAAGGATATTACAAAAGTCGGATTTACTGAAGTCGATTTTCAGGTTGTCGGCATCGCATTTCTGCACACCGATAGTCTTCCACACTTCCTCGCCCCAACTGGTGAGAGGCACGAGGTTCTTAGGTACTGCCTGGAAGTGGAAATGATCGGGCGCCGATGCTCCGGAGCATGCTCCGTTAAAGAACACCAGAAAACCATCGAGTTCGCGAGCCATATATGCCATATCACGAAGGCGAGCCTCTGTCATGGTCTGGCGGGAATGCTCGGAATTGATGATGGTGAAATGTTCAGGGAGTATAGGAAAAGGATTTACAGAAAGCGAATAGTG
Source organism: Prevotella sp. (assembly GCA_045627685.1). Taxonomy (GTDB): domain Bacteria; phylum Bacteroidota; class Bacteroidia; order Bacteroidales; family Bacteroidaceae; genus Prevotella. Next base: position 6,032 of record JAZQOD010000161.1, read on the forward strand.
ATATTGGCTTTCCGTTGGGTGTATTTCTATGTCGTGCTGTTCAGCCGGACGGTTCTTGCGACAGAGGAAACAAGGGCGTTCCACCTTGCCGGCGGTGACCTTTGCTGTTGCCGAGCGCATTCGGGCCGGATTGAACATCAGGGTATAGTCGCGCCCTTCGATGGTCACCGTCTTCCGGCGTGCCTCATCAAGGTCGTCATATCGCTTTGCGCAATCCTGCCAGTCGCCCAACTGCCGACTGAAAAATGATTTTATCTCTTCCCGATTCATTGCTATCGCTGGTTTTTAGCGGCGAGATGTATCTCACCGCACTGGACATTTACTTCATTCCTGCCTACCAAAGAGTCTGTTACTTCATGCGGGCCTTAATCTCGATGGTACGCAGGCGGTCCTTATAGAGGTTGTTCTTATTTATCTTTTCTACGCTGAGAGCGGCGTCGGAGTTGCCTTCCCAACGGCGACAGAGATACAGTTCATCAAAGATGCGACCAATGCGATACTGGCGCGAGAATGCCAATCCCATAGCATAATCCTCACCATAACTGGTGTTTGGCAACTGCAACTCACGGAGCAACGGAGTGAAGAATGCTCGCGGAGCACCAAGACCATTGATGCGCAGAGCATTGTTAGGACCATTCTCATCGGTCCACTCAGCATGACTGATAAGTCCCGGAGGGAGTGTCTCCAACTGGAAGTTGCACATACGGTAAGAGCCCACAATCATTGCCGCATTCTGTTCATGGAAAGCATTGACAATGGTCTGGAGAGTGGCTGGCGATGAATAGAGGTCGTCGGAATCGAGTTGCACTGCGAAACGGCCACAATAGGCAGAGTTCACGGCCTCATTCCAACAACCACCGATACCGAGGTCGTTGCGCTCAGGGGTGATGACCTTCAGGCGGTCGTTGGCAACTTGCAAATCAGCGAGGATTTCGCTTGTGCCGTCGGTGGAATGGTTGTCAACAACGATGACATTGAAACCGAACCCACACTCCTGTGCCAGAGCACTCTCCACGGCATCGCGGATGGTCTTTGCACGGTTGCGCACAGGTATGATGACCGATGCCTCGACTGGGAACTCACCAACGGTGAAGTCAGGAGCCTCGTAGCGTGAGGTGTCCACCAATGCGCCGAGTTCTCCAAGATGGAATGTGGCAGCCTGCTCCATTTCTATCTGTACCTTACGGTTCTTCGGATCAACATAGTCGAACTGCTTCTCGCCACTCTTGCGGAGGTCGAGTTCCTCCTCGGTGTAGAGCATCTCATTGAGATGGAAAATCTCACCCTTGCGACTCAAGAACAGACGCAAGGCATATAGTCCGGCGAACTCATAGCGGGTTGCCTCGGTAGTAGAAGCGAAATCCTTGACGAGAGAGGCGTCCATAAGAAGGACACTACCGAAGTCGAAGTCATCGCGCACACTGCCCAACTGATAGTCGATGACCGGATGAGCCTTCAACTCACCTGCCTCCACCTTGTAATAGTCGCTGTAAACGAGCGCAGCCCCAGTGAGTGATGCCACCTGAAGAAGGCGCTTTTCAGCATTCTGACCGAAAGAAACATTTGGTTTTGTGACCAGCATAACCCATTCCGATGCCACATTTCCTTTGGAAACGGCCTCGATGAGCGATGCGTAAGAATAGTATTTCTCTATGTTATGCATAATATCCGTAGTAATTTTCTTGCAAATATAATACAAAATAACGAAAACGAAAACGAAAACGAAGAGGAAAAAGACAACAAGACCAACTTCATGGCATTTTATTTGGATATTTCGCTAAATTGTTGTAACTTTGCATTCCAATTCGCGCGTAATGAAAGATGTGATGACCAAAACTCCGCTCCTCGGCATGACACTCGCCGAACTCAAGGCTCTCGCAAAGAGTCTTGGCATGCCCGCTTTCACCGGTGGACAGATTGCCCAGTGGATTTACCAGAAGCATGTGCAGAGCATCGACGAGATGACAAACCTCTCGAAAAAGAACCGCGAACTGCTGAGTGCTGAGCACTGCGTGGGTACTATGCCACACTGCGACGCACAGTATTCAAAGGATGGCACCATCAAATACCTGTTCCCGACAGAAAGTGGCAAGCAGGTGGAGACGGTGTTCATTCCCGACCAGGACCGAGCAACGCTCTGTGTGAGTTGTCAGGTAGGCTGCAAGATGAACTGTCTGTTCTGCCAGACCGGCAAGCAGGGATTCGAAGGAAGCCTCACCGTGAGGGACATAATGAACCAGGTGTATGCCTTGCCTGAGATTGAACGACTGACAAACATCGTCTTCATGGGTCAGGGAGAACCGATGGACAACCTCGACAATGTGCTCAAAGCCGCAGAACTGCTTCAGGCGGAATATGGTCTTGCGTGGAGTCCGAAACGAATAACGGTGAGCAGCGTCGGAATAAAGAACAAGTTGAAACGATTCCTCGACGAGAGCGACTGCCACATGGCTATCAGCCTCCACTCGCCAATACCTGAGCAGCGTGCAGAACTGATGCCGGCGGAAAGAGGTATGTCGATAAAGGAAGTGGTGGAACTGATGAAGGAATACGACTTCTCGCACCAGCGCCGACTGACATTCGAATATATCGTGTTCGGTGGCACCAACGACACTCCTACCCATGCCCGTGAACTGGTGAAACTGCTCAAAGGTCTTGACTGTCGCATCAACCTCATACGCTTCCATCAGATACCGGATGTGAATCTTCACGGTGCTGACGAGAAGAAGATGGAGTCGCTGCGTGACTATCTGAACAACCACGGAATAACAACTACCATCCGTGCGTCTCGCGGTCAGGACATCTATGCAGCTTGTGGTCTGCTTACCACTGCCGCAAAAGAGAAATTGCAATTCAGAAACTCTAAATAACAACAGATATATCCAATGGAAAATCATAAGATTCGCGTTGCAATAACGCAAGGCGACACCAACGGCATCGGACTTGAACTCATCTTCAAGACCTTCGCAGAGCCAGAAATGCTCGAACTCTGCACGCCGATAATATACGGCTCGCCAAAGGTGGCGTCGTATCACAGTAATGTACTGCAGACACAGTGCCAGTTCAGCATCATCAGCAATGTGAAGGATGTGCGCGACGGTAAGGTGAACCTCATCCCTTGTTTCGACGAGGAAGTGAAGGTGGAGTTCGGACAGCCAACAAACGAGGCTGCCGTTGCCGGAGTGAAAGCTCTCGACAGAGCACTTGCCGACAGCCGTGAGGGCAGGTATGATGTCCTCGTATGCGGCCCTATGAACAGTGGTGTGGTACAGATGAAGTCGGAGGCCAAGCG
>JAZQOD010000162.1:0-2485 GCA_045627685.1 Prevotella sp.
GAGTACACCATGGTAGCCAACGGCACCTATGTCGATGACGAGGGTAACACCAAGATCAAGAAGACCGCCGTGTCGGAACTCACCAAGGGTGTGCAGTATAAGATGTATTAATTCATTGCCCGACGGGACTGAGTGCGAATGCACGATGTCCCCGAGGGCAAGGAACTCCTCTCACGGGGTTGTCTAACAAAAACCGGAATAAACCGCCATCCGGGTATCACACTCCATGCTGCAACCTTCCCCTTGCGTAGCTGGTTTATCGCGAGTGAAACGAGCCTGTTTATCGCCGCAAGAGGCTTAGGAACGCAGTTCGTTGATGGCAGGCATCATGGATAACAAGCTTGCTTGATTATCAATGAGGCATGACGGCTACTAAGCTCGATAGAGCAAAGCCTTGAAGCGGGGTTTATTTTGGTTTTTGTCTAAAATCGATATTCGTATGAAGAGTAAACTTGCCATTGCGGCGTTCATTTGTGCTATAGTGTTCGCAGGAGTTGGAATGGCTCTGCCGCCACAGGGTGTGATCGACTCATCGGTGCTAATCCTTGTAGCCCAACTGTTTGTACTCTGCGCAACCTTTCTCGGCATCAAAGACCTTAACCTACCTAAAAGTTGAAGAAATAAAACTTCTAAAACTATTAAAACAATAAAAGCAGGGGAATTGCTTCTCCTGCCTTATATGTAATGTGTGTGTAAGTCTTATTTGGCTTACCGAATAAAGGCTGCTCTTATTTGGCTTACCGAATAAAGGCTGCACTCATGAAAGAAAAACATTTTCTTTCAATTCGTTTGCACTTTATTTCACCAAGTACTTTTTACCGTTCTTGATGATGATACCCTTGGCGGTTGCGTTGACGCGCTGGCCGGCGAGGTTGTAGAGGGCGTCGTCAGCGGTGGCATTAACGTTAGCATTGATGTCCTTGATGCCTGTTACGGCCTTCATCTGGTAGATCTCGAGGAGTTTATAGTCCACACCTGTGAAGAGGAGGTGATGCTCGTCAACAATAGCAAGGAGGTCTGGATCATTAGCCAAATCGATTTCTACATAGCGTGTGCCATCGTCTTCTGACTGGATATAGTCGTTGAGACTCTCCAAACCTCTGTAGTTAACGTTCCACCAGCCATCTGTCACGCGGAGGTTTACCCAGTCTGCATAAGTCTCGACAGCAGCACGGAATGGCTCAGACTTGAGTGTCTCCCATACATCGTCAGGGAATGCGTATGTCTCTTCGCCTGTAGCATTAGATACTCTTGAGAAACGGCCTTCGCTTGACCAGTTTGGTGCAGGGATTGTGCTCTGCTCGCCGTTCTTCCAATAAGAAACCTTCTCTACTGGTTCCTTCTCGCCTTCGAGGACATAGAGACCTGTAGGGGTGTAACCCTGTCCTGTGAAGAGGAGGTGGTGCTCGTCGAGGAGGTCAACGAGTGCAGGAGTCTCACTGAGGGTGATTTCGATGTAGAATGTACCATCGCCATTGTTGCGGATACGCTCATCGCCAGTGGTGATATCTTCTTCTGTTAGAGAAACATTCCACCAGCCGTCAGTGATACGCATCTGTACCCAGTCGCTGCCTACTGCCTCGAGGTAGAATGTGCCGTTCTTGATGATTTCCCAGTCGTTGGTGCCGAATGTTGCTATACACTCGTTAAGACCGTCACGACCGTTAAGACCGAAACGATAGACACTGTTCCAATTGACAGCCACATCACCTTCGTTCACCCAGAGGTAACGCTTTGTCTGCTGTGCCTGAACTGTTGTAGCGATTGCGAGGAATGCTACGAGAGAGAGTAAAAGTTTCTTCATAGAAATGATGTTTAAATTAATAATTAGGTATATAGTACAAAGTTAAGGCTTTTTGAGAAAACAGCAAAGGATATGAAGGATTTTTTGAGGGAAATGGCAAAGAAAGTGCTATTACTTGATAAAAAAAGAAAAAAGCCCGAGAGCACAAACTCTCGGGCTGGAGGATTATAGAGGATTGAAGAGGATTATATCAATTCCACTGATCGCTTGAGGAATTCATTGAGGGCTTGGCCTTTGAGCATGCCGTTCTGAAGGAGGGCGATGTCGATGAGTTGATGAACAACCTTGTTGTCCTTGGCATAATCGGCAATGACAGCATTGCGCTTCTCCTCCTCTGCCTGTACCTTTGAACGGGTATCGGAGAGGTCGTCCTTCTCTGCCTGGGTTATCTCGTCCCATTTCTTGCCACTCTGGCTCTGCTGGAGGGCCTGCTCACGAGCCTTCAATCCGCGGAGTTCTGCAAGGATTGGTTTCAGTGCTTCGGCTGTTGCCTCTGTTGACTCACCGAGGACACGCTTCACGAGGTCGTGGTCGGCATTGAGCACTAGGTTGAAGGTGTCAGGCATCTCACCGTAGAACGACATGCCCTGCTGATAGCGGCTCATCTCCTTCATACGGCGCATATACTCGCTCTGGGTGATGATGATTGGCATTGAGTCCTTGCCGAGGCTCTGCACCTCT
>JAZQOD010000163.1:0-8225 GCA_045627685.1 Prevotella sp.
TACGGACTCTTCCGTGCAGCCAAGGCGGCAGCTCGTTCGCGTCTCCGTCCAATCCTCATGCCAACCCTCACCACTATCCTCGGTATGACCCCTATGGCTCTCAGCCATGGTGTAGGTTCTGAGATGTGGCGTCCTATGGGTGTCAGCATCATCGGTGGTCTGCTCGTCTCAACAGTGATGACACTTATCTATGTACCATCAATGTTCTGTATCTTCGGGGCCAACGGAGTGAAGCGTAAGCGTAGAATCCTCAAACAGCAGCGTGAACTCGACACCTACTGGAAAGAACACCATGATGAGGAGCAGTTCAAATAGAATTGATAATTGAGAATTGATAATTGAAAATTATGAAAAGTGTATTTATAACATACGATCAGGCTCTTCAGGAGTTGGTATCTGAGGCGCTCAACTCTTCCCTCTGCAAGGGCTACACACTCTTTCCACAGGTCGCAGGCCGTGGAAGTGTAACCGGCGAGCCACATCTCGGCAGTCACGCATGGCCAAGCACCAACAGTGCCATCATCACTATCTGCGACGACGAGAAGGTTCAGCCACTCTTGAATCGTCTTCATAAGATCGACCTCGACAACCCGCTCCTCGGTCTCCGTGCCTTCGTGTGGAACATCGAGCAGAGTATCTAATATAATAAAAGAGCCTCCTCCTGGGAGGCTTTTTTTTCTTCTATGCATTTACTATCCCTCTGCAGCCGCTGGCTGTCAACATACACCTCGTGGTTCATCATTGCCGTAGCCGTGGTGACCTATTTCCTGCCTGAACTCTTCACATGGGTTCATGGCACCACCCAGTCGTGCATCCTCGGATTCATCATGCTCACCATGGGGCTCACCCTCACCACCGATGACATGCGTATCCTCGCCTCACGCCCGTTCGATATCCTCATCGGCACCTGTGCCCAGTTTGGACTTATGCCCCTCATCGCGTGGACACTCACAGTGGGCGTAGGTTTCCTTGGCATCACTGTGCCGAAACCAATCGTTGTGGGTATCATCCTTGTTGGTTGCTGTCCGGGAGGCGTGTCGAGCAATATTATGTCCTACCTCTGCAAGGGTGATATAGCCTTCTCTGTAGGCATGACCACCGTTTCTACGCTCCTTGCACCGATTGTCACACCACTGCTTGTGTTGTGGCTTGCTGGCGAGCAAGTCGAGGTCGATGCACTTGGAATGTTTCTCAATATTCTTATTGTGACCCTCATACCAGTCACCGTTGGATTCTTCGGCAATCTGGTGTGGGGCGAACGAGAATGGTTCAAGCAGACACAGTCGGTAATGCCCGGCTTCAGTGTTCTTGGTTTGGCATGTATCGTAGGTGGAGTAGTGGCTGCCGTGCAGGATAAACTCATGATGGAAGGCGTACTGTTCTTCGCCATGGTGTTCGTCATCGTGTTGTGCCATAACGGCTGTGGCTATCTCCTTGGTTATACCATCGGGCGCTTGTGTGGCTTCTCAACTGCGAAGAAGCGCACCATCTCTATTGAGGTAGGTATGCAGAATGCTGGTCTTGCTACGGTACTTGCATCCACCTTCTTTGCTGTCAGCTGTCCGTTGGCAGTAATCCCATGCGCCGTCAGTTGTGCTTGGCATTCCATCAGTGGCACCATTCTCGCCACTTGGTTCCGCAACCGTGGATAGAACCATTTTGCCCGGGTGGGATGATTGATGCTTCCATCCGAGCACTGGAAATGTTGCACTATTTTTGCGAAATCGTGACCTTTCTGTTTACTTTTTGGTAGCTTTTTTCTTATAGTATTGTTGTTTTTCTTTGGATTTTTTACGATTTTTCAAGTGTTTTTTTACGAATTGTGCTTGTTTCTCGTACATAATTTATAATTTTGCAATATTATTGACCTACTCTATGCGGCATAATTTAAATATGTTCGCGTGTGTACATGTACATAATCAACCAATATATTATAAGATGAAAAGGATTTTCTTTACTCTCGTTGTTTGTTTGATCAGCACAATGATCTGGGCTGTTCCGGCAAAGCGCGTCACCTTCTCTCACACTCAGAAGGACGGAACAGTGCTCACCCTCATGCTTGTGGGTGATGAGCATCTGCATTATTACATCAACCAGTCGACCAACGAGCCAATGCAACTTGGTGAGGATGGCGACTATAAGGTCATTGCTCCTATGGTGCTCAAAGACTGGCAGGAGAAGGCTGATGTGCGTCGTGCGGCTGCCAATGCAGAGCGTGTGAAGCGCCTTCCAGGCATAAAGGCTATGCAGCAGGGTGGTCCGAACAAGGCTATCGGCGAGTATAATAATATGTTTGGCGAGAAGAAGGGCCTTGTCATCCTTGTGAACTTCAAGGATGTGCAAATGGTGACAAACAATGTGCAAGAGGCTTTCGACAACCAGTTCAACCAGCCGGGATATAACCTGAACGGACATATCGGTTCCGTGGCAGACTATTTCCACGACCAGAGTTACGGTCAGTTCAGCTTGAACTTTGATGTTGTAGGTCCGGTTACCGTAAGTAAGAACATGGCATATTATGGTGGCAACGATTACTCGGGCAATGATTCATATCCTGCTTCAATGGTGATTGAGGCTTTGAACCTCGTTGACCCTCAGGTGAACTTTGCCGATTACGACTGGGACGGTGATGGCGAGGTGGATCAAGTGTTCGTGGTCTATGCTGGTTACAATGAAGCGCAAGGTGGTGCTGACGATACCATCTGGCCTCATGAGTGGCATCTTTCTTCTGCTGCTTATTGGGGCGACGGTGATGGATATCAGTTCTTGGACGGTGTTTATATCGACACCTATGCTTGCTCTTCAGAACTTTCAGGTTATTATGGCACGACATTGGATGGTATAGGTACAGCGTGCCATGAGTTCTCGCACTGTTTGGGTTATCCTGATATGTACGATACCGACTATTCAAACAACGGTCAGGGTAACAATATGGGCTACTATGATGTGATGGCTGCTGGTTCGTATAATGGTCCAGCCAGTGGTACTGTGCCTTGCGGCTATACAGCCTACGAGCGTTGGATGGCAGGTTGGATTGAACCTATAGTGCTTACTGATCCAGCGACAATCAAGAATATGCCTGCATTGAATGATGAAGGAGCGGCTTATGTTATTTATAACAGTAGCAACAACAACGAATACTTGATGTTAGAGAACCGCCAGTGCAATCGTTGGTTTGGATATACCAGTGGTTTAGAGGCTGGTCATGGAATATTGATTACCCATTGCGACTATGATGCAACGGCATGGTCGTACAACCAGGTAAATGCTTATTCAACCCATCAGCGATTTACATACGTTCCTGCGGACAAGAGTTATGGAGGAAGTTATATTGACTACTATTGGAGCGACTTCTTCCCAGGTACAGATAATGTGACAGCCTTTACAGGTTCAACACATAAGTCTTATGGCGGTAAATGGTTTAACAGGGAAAATGGTTCGACAACAATACCTCACGAAATAACTGAAATCACCGAGAATAACGGACTTATCAGTTTCCTCTTTGATGGTGGTGTGGAAGAGGTATCAGTGACCATCGGTGCTACCGGTTATGCTACTCTGTATTATTCGGATTTGGATCTTGTTGTGCCAGAGGGTGTGACAGCCAAGACATATATCGTGAATGAAAATTTTGAGTTGGAAGAGTCAAGAACCTTTGCTGAAGGCAATGTCATTCCTGCCGGATATGGTGTAGTGCTCACTGGAGAACCAGGCACATATCAGTTTGCCGAAGCAAAGATGCCACTGGTGAAGAGGATTCCAACAATGCTCTCTGGTTCAGACGAAGAGGCGATGACTGAAGGTGGCGCATTGTACTATAAACTCTCGCTCGACAAGAATAATACTCCTGGTACTGTGGGCTTCTACTGGGGAGCACCTAACGGAGGTGCGTTCATGAACGGAGCACACAAGGCTTACCTCGTAATCCCTGGCGACGACATGGCAAGAAATGTGAGTGCTTTCCCATTCTATGGAAAGACTGTGGTTGACGGTGTAAAGGGAATAAAGGATAACGATGACGATGACGGTGTCCTTTACAATTTAGGCGGCCAGCGTGTGGACGGCAGTTTCAAGGGTATTGTCATCAAGAACGGTAAGAAAATGATTATTAAATAAAGGAGGGCAGAGAAATGAAAAAATATATAAAGCCAATAACACTTGTTTCGGAGGCAAAACTTGCTGACGATCTGCTTCTTTTCATCTCTGACACCGAAGGTGGCGACCAGCTCGGAAAGGATTTCGGCATCTGGGAAGACGAGGAAGACCAGGACAACTACGACTGGGTGAAGCATCGCGATTAGCGATTAGTGATTAGCGATTAGCGATTGATAGCAAATAACAAAAATATAACGAATGAAGAAAACTATTATGATTCTTATGTACTTGGTGGGATTGATGACTGCCAATGCTCAAGAAGTGAACAAAGCAACAGTACAGGATCAGGCAAAGGCTGCGGCTGCTGCACAGGGCGACTTGAAGAAAGTGGATACAGGCGAGAAACTGTGGAAGTTCTCGGGTGTCACAGGATTGAATGCAGCGGCTACAGGTATGGTGAATTGGGCTGCCGGTGGTAACAACAATGTGAACGGTGTGATTTTCGCCCGCATGCGTCTTCTCTACCATAAGGATAAACTGGCGTGGGACTCAAGTCTCGACACAGAATACGGTCTGTCGTATATCGACCAGACTTACGACAAGATGCAGAAGTCGAACGATAAGTTGAACATCTCTTCAAAACTCGGTTATGAGTTGGCAAAGGGTTGGTATGCAACAGCCCTCGTGGGTTTCAGAACCCAGTATGCCCTCGGTCGCAACTACGAAGGCAAGGGCGATGAGAATCCTATCATCTCGAAGATGCTCGCTCCTGCATACACCGATGTGTCAGTCGGTTTGGACTGGAAACCAAACGATATCTTCTCAGTCTATGTGTCACCTATCGCAGGTCGCTTCACAACAGTGATGGTGAGCAAAGGCATGAACGATAAGTACAATAACCTCTATCCGGTTTCGGCAGGTGGTCTGGAACAGGCATTGAAGGATAAGTATGCAGTGTGGAAGTACAACGACAACAACGAGAAGGACTATTCAATGAACACCCGTTCGGAATTAGGTTTCTCGCTCAAGGGTGCTATCAACTATGCCTTCAGTGATCTTAAGGTGACAACCACTCTCGGCCTCTACACCCCTTATTCATGGGATAAGACAGAGATTGGTCGCAACGAGAAGGGCAACCCTATCTATCGTGACAACAACCGTCGTATCGGCAACTTCGATGTTGACTGGGATGTGGCACTCTCTTATCAGTTCATGAAGTGCTTGCAGGCAACACTCTCGACCTCGCTCCGCTACTACAACGGTGTGATGATCGACAAGGACGGTTACTCATGTGAACGAGTACAGTTCAAGTCAATCCTCGGCGTAGGTTTGGGCTATAACTTCTAATATAGCCACGGGCAAGGCTGCAAACGACATACTCCCGCTAGGCCGCGAAATGTCAATAAAAGTGGCATAAATTGATGGAATTGTTATAAAATGTTTTGCATATTAATCAATAAATATTAATTTTGCACAGCGATTTTATTATAAAGGCAAATATAAAAACATTAAAAAGATAAGAAACAATGAAAAAGTTTATTCTTGCAATTATGGCAATGGTGCTCACAGCACCAGCATTTGCCCAGATGTCAAGTGGCGGTTTCTCACTCAGTCATTCGACAGTTTATTATGGTGTTCGTATCGGTGCCTCTTTCTCTACACTTGATGTCAATCTTCTTGAAGTAACACCAGACCTCGGCACAAAGGCTGGCATGACTCTCGCAGGTGTCATCGGTCTCCGCGTTTCTGAGAGTGTTCCAGTATTCCTTGAGTCAGGTCTCTACTACAATGGTCGTGGTGCAAAGAAAGATGAGTTCAAGGTCAACCTCAACTACCTTGAAATTCCTATCCTCATCAAGTATGGTGTTAATATCAAGGATCAGATCACTGTTCTTCCATTCGTAGGTCCTTATTTCGGATATGCTATCGGTGGTAAGGCATTCTTGCCAGGCCACGATGGTAGTCCTTTCTTCAAAGAGGGTGGTATCAAGCACGGTGATATGGGTTTCAAGTTCGGTGCTGGTGTAGAGTACAACATGCTCTATCTCGAGGCTGGCTATCAGGCAGGTGTTGCTAACATCGGTAAGAAGCCAAACGAGACACATACTGGTTCGTTCTTCATGAACTTCGGTATCAACTTCTAATCTCCGATTTCTACAAAGTTTTTGTAATATCGTAAAAAACTATATAGAGATGACTTTCCGGTCATCTCTTTTTTTATGCAATATTTGCATAGTTCGGGAATTTTACCGATATTTGCATACTGAAATATAAAATACAAGTTTCGCAAGCTCAACTTTTAGAAGTTAAAAGGAGTTAAGAGAAGTTACCGGTCGCCTTGCTCCCTGAGAAGTTAAGTGACAATAGCTTCTATTGCGGACGGAATTTGGTGAGGAATAGGCATTCGTCCCTTAACTTCCCTTAACTTCCCAAGCGACGGAGAAGCGATAACTTCTCATAACTTCCTAAAACTGAGCAAGTATGAAACTTGCGAAAGTTGAATATAAAACCTAAAAACAATTATGAAAAAACTTTTCCTTGCAACAGTATGTGCATTGTTTGCTTTTACAGCAAAAGCACAACTCGTAAACGGTCATCGTGGTTCTGACGATTTCAAGATTGGAGTGGCTGGATATTCTTATCGCAGTTATTCCATCGACCAGACTTTGGAGTTCCTGGAATCAATAGGAGTGAAGTATCTGTCGATAAAAGATTTCTGGTTGCCGCTGGATGCCAGTAAGGAAGAGATGGATGCCTTCAAGGCAAAATGCAAGTCGCATGGCGTCGATGGATATACCCTCGGCCCTATCTACATGAAGTCGGTAGCAGAGGTTGATCGTGCCTTTGCCTATGCCGAGCGCTACGGAGTGAAGATGTTCATCGGTGTGCCCGACTATGAACTGCTCGACTATGTCATCGCAAAGGTCAGGGAAACAGGCATCCGTGTGGCAATACACACTCATGGACCTGACGGTGCTGCCTTCCCTGACATCCGAACTGTTGTGGAGAAGGTTAAGGACCCATCGCTCGGCGTGGGTTGTTGCATGGACCTCGGTCATACCATCCGCATGGGATATAATGTGGCAAAGGATATTGTGAAATACAAGGACTGGATTTACGATATCCATATCAAAGACGAGACTGCACCAAACAAGGAAGGTCAGACATGGGAAATGGGTCGAGGCATCATCGACTTCAAACCTATCGTAAAGGCCCTCCGTAAGATCCATTATAAGGGAGTGCTCTCAATGGAGTTCGAGAAGAATGGCGACAACCCTCATCCGGGAGTGGCAGAGTCTATCGGTTACCTCAGAGGAGTGTTGGAATAAGAAGCCCCTTGTCAGGATTATCATTATATGATGTAGCCATTGGCTATGGCGCAAAGGTTGTTGCCAGTGGTATTTCGGCAGATATCGAGCCGGGACAGTTGGTGTGCCTCATAGGTAAGAACGGTAGCGGAAAGAGTACCCTCTTCAAGACCATCGCTTGTTTCCAGCCTGCTCTTGCCGGAAGGATTACTATCGGTGGTAGGGACATCAGCGAGATGAAACGAAGTGAGATGGCGCAGATGGTGGGTGTAGTGCTTACCGAACGGCCGGAGTCGCAGGAGATGAGCGTCAGGGAGATGGTGGCAATGGGGCGCTCTCCATATACCGGATTCTTCGGAAATATGAGCACCCACGACCGTGAGGTTGTTCAGGAAGCGATAAATCGTGTGGGGATAGCAACCCTTGCCGAGCGAAAGGTCAGTACCCTGAGCGATGGTGAACGCCAGAAGGTGATGATTGCCAAAGCCCTCGCCCAGCAGACACCGGTGATAATCCTCGACGAACCGACGGCATTCCTTGATTTCCCGAGTAAGGTCGAACTGATGCAGATGCTCCAGAACCTTGCACGCTGTGAGAAGAAGGTAATACTGCTGTCAACCCACGACCTGCCGATAGCATTCGATATGGCAGATATGGTGTGGATGTTCAATGAATACGAACAACAGACAAGACTGCAAGTGCTCACGCCGCCAATAAGCCGTGAAACCGTGGCTGCCTTTGTAGGGCAAGCCGCCTCGAAATATATTCTTTGAAAGTTAAATGTATATATATAATGGCAAAAGTAAAGATTGAAACAACATT
>JAZQOD010000164.1:0-5005 GCA_045627685.1 Prevotella sp.
CGGTCATGTTCACACATCTTACGACCTCACCACTTCTTTCGACACAATGATCAAGGAACTCGACATGCTTTCTGCTGACGAGTATCGCGAGAAGTGTCTCGGCAATGGTGGTTATGATCTCGGTGGCAACGACAACTGGCTCGACGCTGTAAGTCGCACTGGTTTCAAGATGACTCACACTCTCACTCTGAGCGGTGGTAACGCTAAGTCAAACTACCGTGTTTCTGCCGACTACCGCGATGCTAACGGTATCGACAAGTACTCTGGCCGTCGTGAGTATGGTGCTCGCGCTTCATTCATGCACACCACCAACAGCGGTCTCCTCACATTCTCGGCTAACATCGCTCCACGTGTTGCCAACCGCAAGAATGCTGACTGGGCTGTGTTCCGCAACGCTCTCGAGGTTAACCCTACAACTCCTATCCACGATGTGAACAACCCTGCACTCTACACAAGTGTTGCTGGTCAGTTCGCTACCTTCAACCCAGTAGAGAAGACTGCTCTCGAGACCAACGAGGGTATCACAAAACTCATTGACTGGGACGCAAGTGTTAAACTCAACCTCCTTCCACTCTTGAACGAGAAGGATTCAAAGCAGTCGCTCAATACTACCCTCACCTTCGGTGACCACCAGTATGACAACTACAACACATGGTTCCGTCCATCATCAAGCACCCTCGCTGTAGAGGCTGGTCGTGATGGTCAGGCATCAAAGAGTTACAGCAAGGAAGGCATGCAATCGCTCGAGTGGCTCATCAACTACGCTAACAGTTGGGGTGAGCACAACGTAAAGGCTATGGCAGGTTACTCATATCAGTACAACCTCTATCAGGGTATGAACGCTGAGAACTCTGACTTCCCTAACGACGGTCTCGGTGCCGACAACCTCGGTACTGGTTCTTACGCTAAGGACGAGGGTATCGTTGGTCTTGGTTCTTACAAGAACGACTCTAAGCTCATCGCTTTCTTCGGTCGTGTAAGTTACGACTACGCTGGCAAGTACCTCTTCACTGCTTCTATCCGTCACGAGGGTTCTTCAAAGTTCGGTGCAAACCACAAGTGGGGTAACTTCCCTGCTGTCAGCGCTGGTTGGCGTATCTCAGAGGAGAACTTCATGAAGGATGTGACATGGGTTTCAGACTTGAAGATCCGTGCTGACTATGGTGTTACCGGTAACCAGAACTTCGACAGTTACCGTTCACTCAACACCATGACTGGTTTCGGTTACTACTACTATGACAACAAGTACTTCCAGGTATGGGGTCCTTCAAAGAACGTGAACCGTAACCTCAAGTGGGAGAAGGGTAAGAACTGGAACGTAGGTCTCGACTTCGGACTCTTCGGCGGTAAGGTAAGCGGTTCTATCAACTACTACAACCGTACTCAGCAGGACCTCCTCGGCGACTACAACGTGAGCGTTCCTCCATACCTCTTTGAAACTACATACGTGAACGTGGGTACAATGAAGAACTCAGGTTTCGAGTTCGACATCAACTGGAACGTATATAAGAACAAGGACTTCAGTTACAGCCTCGGTGTTGTTGGTGCAACAATGTCAAACAAGTTCGTTGATTTCTCTAACTCAGAGTATATCGGTCAGGACTTCTACGACATCTGCGGTACAGAGGATCCATATCCAATGCACAACCTCCAGCGTATCGAGAAGGGTAAGCGCCTCGGTAACTTCTACTTGCTGAAGTATGCTGGTATCACTCCTGACGGTCAGTTCATCGTTTACGACAAGGATGGCGATATGATTCTTGCAAACAACGCTACTGTCAACGACTATCAGGTTTGCGGTAACGGTCTGCCACAGTTCACTGGTTCTATGACCCACAACTTCACCTACAAGAACTTCGACCTCACATTGTTCTTCCGTGGTGCATTCGGTTTCGACATCTTCAACATCCACGACTTCTACTATGGCATGCAGTCATTCAAGGGTAACGTGCTCAAGAAGGCTTACGACAAGAACCTCCCTATCACTGGTAATGCACAGGTTTGCGACTACTTCCTCGAGCGTGGTGACTACCTGAAACTCGATATGTTGACACTCGGCTACACATGGAACCTGAAGAACAAGTTCATTGAGCGCATCCGCCTCAGTGGTACTGCAAAGAACCTCTTCACACTCACATGCTTCTCAGGTGTTGACCCATCTAACTACAATGTCAACGGTCTGCACCCAGGCGGTCAGGGTGGTCGTACATACTATCCATCAACACGCCAGTTCATCGTAAGTGCACATATTGATTTCTAAACGATAACGATGACGATAACCATAACAAGTTTAAAATAGAACTATTATGAAAATATTCAAATATATAGCAGGTGTTGCATTATTGGCTTCAGCAACTTTGACCGGCTGTACTAATCTGGACGAGACACTCTACGACCAGGTAAGCACCGGCAACTTCTACAACACCAAGCAGGACGTAATCCGTATCTGCTTCCGACCATTCGAGCACTGTTTCTGGTCAATCCAGTCACGCCAGGTTCTCAACGAGATTACAGCCGACCAACTCATCACCCCTACACGCGACAACTGGTGGGATGATGGCGGTAAGTGGCGCGAACTCCACTATCACACATGGAACAACAAGCAGGAGCAGGTGAACAGCGAGTGGACTGGTCTTTTCCAGGGTATCGGTCAGTGTAACTATGTTCTCGAGGATATGGAGACACTCGACTACAAGGACTTCGGTTTCGAAGAGTCTGAGTTCAACGCCCTCAAGACACAGTCACGTGTTCTCCGTGCATGGCTCTACCTCCGTGCCCTCGACTCATTCCGCAACGTACCACTCGTTGTCAGCTTCAACGATATGTCAAAGAACTCTGTAGGCCAGGTTGAGCCAAAGGTAATCTTCGACTTCATCGAGACTGAAATCAAGGAGTGCATGCCTCTCCTCCAGAAGAAGGCTAACGCTACTGGCGGTAACGGTGGTCAGCAGGGTCAGTTCACACAGGCTGCTGCAGCAACAATCCTCGTTCGCCTCTACCTCAACGCTCAGGTTTATATCGGCGAGGATCACTACAAGGACTGTGCTGACTATGCTCAGAAGATTCTCAACGGCGAGTATGGCAACTATGAGGTTGCTCCACGCTGGGATGCTGCTTACGACTGGAACAACGAGACTTGCGACGAGGTAATCTTCGGTTTCCCAGGCGCTTCTGGTTACAGCCACTGGCACTATCAGGGCGACACATACTGGTGGACAACAC
Source organism: Prevotella sp. (assembly GCA_045627685.1). Lineage (GTDB taxonomy): Bacteria > Bacteroidota > Bacteroidia > Bacteroidales > Bacteroidaceae > Prevotella. The sequence goes on from JAZQOD010000164.1 coordinate 3,223, forward strand.
CAAACCTCAACTGTGTGTCATACTTCCACGACAACAGCAACAAGCAGGGTACTCACAACTGTAAGTACGCTTGTGCACCAAGTTACAACCCAGACGGATCACACATCGAGGGCTATGAACTCGGTATGACAGTTGACAAGTTCCGCAAGTATCCTAACGACGAGCGTATGAAGCTCTACAAGAACCTCGGCGGCAGCAAGCGTGAGGGTATGTTCCTCTTCGGCTATCTCGAGAACGAACTCGGCGAGCGCGTAACATCTCCAAGTAGCGACTACACTCTCTACATCCGCGACGCTATCGGTCAGTTCCACGGCATGGCTCCTGATCAGTGGATCAACGGCAAGACATCAAGCAACCTCACTGAGGGTGACCACAACTCGGGATGGCACTTCGTGAAGTACCCTCTCTATTCTGACGATGACGAGGGTCAGCTCGAGGCAGACTACACTGAGATGCGTCTCCCAGAGATCATCTACTCTCTCGCAGAGTGCAAGTTCCGTCAGGGCGACAAGAAGACTGCTGCCGACCTCCTCAACAGTGTTCGTAAGCGCAACTACCCTGCTGCTGACTTCGTAGCACTCACTGAGGCAACCCTCACCGAGCAGGAACTCCTCGACGAGTGGGGCCGCGAGTACTTCGCAGAAGGTCGTCGCCGTATGGACCTCATCCGTTTCGGCAAGTTCAACAGTGGCAAGTGGTGGGACAAGAACCCAGATGCTGACAACCACACAGCAATCTTCCCTATCCCTTACAACGCGCTGAACTCAAACCCTGACCTCAAGCAGAATCCGGGATACTAAAAAGTGAAAAGTGAAAAGTGAAGAGTCGCCAATCTCCTCACCCCTCACTCCACAGATAAATCATAAATAGAAAAATAATTCATTATGAAAAAATTTATAATTGCAATAATGATGGCACTGCCACTCGTTGGCATGCTTACCAGTTGCGACGAAGAGCGTGATGTCATCATCATCGAAGAGGCACTCCCTCTTAAGACCGACGTCCTCTATCTCGTTGGCGACGCTACACCAGCTGGTTGGAACATTGATGATCCGTTCAAACTGACAAAGTCTGAAGAGAACAAGTTCATCTTCACCTTCACCGGTCATCTTAACACAGGCGAGTTCAAGGCTCCTCTGTCAACAGGAAACTGGGGTTGTAACTATGTAATGCCAATGACCAATGGTTGCAAGATCAACCACGGTGGTTGCGCAGAGAAGGGTTTCCAGGTTATTCCTAACGGTAACCCAGACTTCAAGTGGTATGTAGAGGAAGCAGGTGATTACATCCTCACCTTCGACCTCATGAACTATACCATCGACGTAAAGTACACTGGTAACTAAATATAGCCTTTTTGCTTTTCATTCAAAACGAACGGGTGGAAGAGCCAACGCTCTCCCACCCGTTTTATATTATCGGGCCCCTATACACTCCATTTCAATGAGCCATTCCGGACGGCACACTGGTGCGAGGGTAATGACAAACGGTGTATCGGGGAATTTCGCCGTGAACATATCCCTCACGATGTCGGCATCGGCAGTGTCACGCAGATACACTATTATCTGCATCACATCATCCCATCCCATGCCACCTTCGTTCAGCACAGCCTCAACATTCGCCCACATTCGTTCCGTCTGCTTGCAGATATCACCCTCGTGAACCACCTTTCCGTGGTTGTCGATAGAGGCTGTTCCCGACACAAACACATGACTCCTGTCGTCATATATCACCTTTGTGCCTCGCTCGAAGGTCACACCATAGTCGCTTGTGCGGTTCATGTTGT
>JAZQOD010000165.1:0-4640 GCA_045627685.1 Prevotella sp.
CTATCAAGGAAGAGTTCAAGACTGCATACGCTGAGGCTCACGCTGATCTTACAGAGGATGAGCTCGAAGAGAAGAATGCTCTCGTTGATAAGTACTATCACGACGTAGAGAAGGACGCTATGCGTCGCTGCATCCTCGATGAGGGCGTACGTCTCGATGGACGTAAGACCGATGAGATTCGTCCTATCTGGTGCGAGGTTTCTCCACTCCCTATGCCTCACGGTTCATCAATCTTCACCCGTGGTGAGACACAGTCATTGACAACTGTCACCCTCGGTACAAAGATGGACGAGAAACTCGTTGACGGTGCTCTCGAGAAGTCATACATGCGTTTCCTCCTCCACTATAACTTCCCTCCATTCTGTACAGGTGAGGCTAAGGCTCAGCGCGGCGTTGGTCGTCGTGAGATTGGTCACGGTCACCTTGCATGGCGTGGTTTGAAGGGCCAGATTCCTGCTGACTACCCTTACACAGTACGCGTAGTATCGCAGATTCTCGAGTCTAACGGCTCTTCATCAATGGCTACCGTTTGTGCTGGTACTCTCGCCCTCATGGACGCAGGTGTTCCAATGACAAAGCCAGTATCAGGTATCGCAATGGGTCTTATCAAGAACCCAGGCGAGGAGAAATATGCAGTGCTTTCTGACATCCTCGGCGATGAGGACCACCTCGGTGATATGGACTTCAAGACCACCGGTACAAAGGACGGTCTGACAGCAACACAGATGGATATCAAGTGCGACGGTCTCTCATACGAGATTCTCGAGAAGGCTCTTGCTCAGGCAAAGGCTGGTCGTGAGCACATCCTCGGTTGCATCACCGATACTATCGCAGAGCCTCGTGCAGAGTTGAAGCCACAGGTTCCACGCATCGTTCAGATTGAGGTACCAAAGGAGTTCATCGGTGCTATCATCGGCCCTGGCGGTAAGATCATCCAGCAGATGCAGGAGGATACTGGTGCTACAATCACCATCGAGGAGGTTGACGGTGTTGGTAAGGTACAGGTTTCTGCACCAAACAAGGACGCTATCGATGCTGCTCTCGGTAAGATCAAGGCTATCGTTGCCATCCCAGAGGTTGGTGAGGTTTACGAGGGTACCGTTCGTTCAATCATGCCTTACGGTTGCTTCGTAGAGATTCTCCCAGGCAAGGACGGTCTGCTCCATATCTCAGAGATCGACTGGAAGCGCCTCGTGACTGTTGAGGAGGCTGGTATCAAAGAAGGCGACAAGATTCAGGTTAAGCTCCTTGAGATTGATCCAAAGACTGGCAAGTACAAACTCTCTCGCAAGGTTCTCCTTGAGAAGCCAGAGGGTTATGTAGAGCGTGAGCGCCGTCCACGTCCAGAGCGTGGTGAGCGTCGTGGTCCACGCCCAGAGCGCGGTGACCGTGGTCCTCGTCCAGAGCGTCATCACCATCATCACGACAATGAGGAGCAGTACCACGATCCAATGGCAAACAAAGAGCCAAAGGATTTCAGCGATGCCCTCGATAAGATGGATTTCTAATCAATCATAATAAAATGGAAGCCTCGAAAGAGACTTCCATTTTTCTTTTATCACCACTTTACCCTCACCATTATATCCAAATCCGTCTGGCTGGAGGAGTTTATTGTCTGGTATGACGAGCCAATCTTGTCGCGTTCGAAATAATGGGTGAACCCGAGTTTGGCTATCAGCGCAAGATGATTCTTTATGGAATATTCCGCAAGAGTGTATGCACGGCAGCCTTTCCCATAGAACGAGGGATAAGAAAGATTATAGGGGGTGCTCTGCTCGTAGGCATAGACACGGGCGTTATAAGAAGCGGTGTTGAAATACCCGGCACCGGCGCCTACTGTCAGTGCTTTCTGGGTGTAGAGGGCGTTGCCACTGAGCATCACGCCGTAATCGGTCTGCTTGTAACGGCAACTGACACCATCCAACTGCGATTTCCATTGCCAGTGACCAGCACGACTGGCGAAGGCTACACGCAGGCGCTGTTCGTTCTTATAGATGAGTTGTCCTTGCGTCTCACCGTCTTTCTCGCGACTTTTGATTCGATAGCGAACGGTCACCGACGAGCGCGAGGATGTTTTGCATATCATCTGCAACAGATTGTCGAACGAATGGCTCGAGCCTAACGCCTGATACTTCGGCCATGCGAAATATGCCACATCGGAATATGCCGTAAAGGAAATGCGCGGTGTGGGGTTCCACACGGCTCCGAGATATACTCCACTCTCATTCTGATTGCTGCCGCCTTCGGAGAAACTCCTGCCCATGACGGAATAATACTGATAAGGATAGTATCGCTGGATGGCCATAAGAATGAGGCGACTGTTTATGTGCGACGATACAGTGTTGATGGTGGCTATCTTCCCACAGTCACCAGTGGCTGTCTCGCCTTCCAGACGGAAATACCTTCCATATTTATACCCATATTCTATGCTGGCATTCCAGAAATCCTGTCCTGCGGGATAGTGCATTCTGTAGAGTTTGCTCAGCGTACTACCCTCGGTGTAGGGTTTCAGTGGCATTGAGAAATGGCTCATCAGGACTGTTCCTCCAATATGGAACTGCTTGTCTGAATAGCGAATGTTGGTACCAAGCACCGACTGCACGGCGTTATGCCTTCGGGCAAGTTCGCTTTCAGTGCGGTGGTATCCGGTCTTTAATATCGTGGCAATGCAAGCAGAATCATCTGTCAGCGTAGCATCAATGGTGCGATAGGAAGCGAAGGCAGTGAGTCCGAAATGTTTGCCGAAACGAAACATCGCTGCCCCACCCTGCATGTAATTGCCTTCTGAGCGTGAGGAATGGGGACGGAGCGATACGTCTGTGGCTTGAATGGACGAGAGAGAGAATAGTTTGCCGAAGGAATAGTTGTTGTTCATCACCAGTCCCAGACCGGTTCTCAATCGGTAGCGACCGACAACGGCTTTCTTCATCACACCCATTCGCTGGAACTGCACATAACCGGAATAGAAATCATAGCCGTAGTTCTGAGGACCGGCGAAGAATGGTTCTCCGGCATCTTCCGAAGCCACGACGCCCAACTTCACACGGGTGTTGACGGTATAGTCGGCACGCAACCAGTTTTTTATTCCCCTACCCTTATACGCATCGCCATCACCCTTACGCTTATAAAAAGGTACGCGCGTAGAGAACACCACATCACCTTTCCTCGCCAACTGGTCGGAGACCCGGCGATATTCGCGCACGGCAGTGTCGTATTTCAGTGAGTCGATATCATCCATCAGGCGTGGGGGCATCTCACCAAGGTATGTGAGAGCCGAGAGCAAGCCTTGCTGGGGTACATCGAGATAAGGCATCATCAACAATTCTGCCTTTGTTCTGACTGGTCCATAGCGTTCGATATAGTCCAGCACACCATCAATCTGATATTCGTTGAAGCACATCATCGACTCCAGGTCCTCCCGGGTGATAGCATTCAGATTCAAAGGCGAGGCAGCAATGTCACTGAGTATCTCGTATATAATTTCACGGTTCCCGTCTTCGTTTTCGTCTTCGTTTTCATCCTCATCTGCGAAGAGCATCTCATAATATGGTTGCCATTTTGCGGTTTCCACGGGCTGCTGGGCAAAGCATAGAGAGGATTCACTCTTGCCTGATAGCAAGAGCACGATTATAGCGCTTAGTATGACGGAAAAGCGTTTCACACCACTAAGGTACAACAAAAGAAATAAAAAATAGTATATTTTTTGTGTTTTCTCATCAAATATGAGTATCTTTGCATAAAATAACCAAAAAACAATTAACACCTAAAACCAAATGAAAAGAATTCTTTCATTCATTGCAGCCGTAATGCTCCTCGTTTCCGGAGCCCACGCTCAGCAGAAGGAACTGGTGGATTATGTAAATCCGTACATCGGTAACATCAGCCACCTGCTCGTTCCTACATTCGCTACAATCCAGTTGCCTAACTCCCTTATGCGTGTCTATCCTGCCCGCAATGACTATACCACTGAGTTGGTAAATGGTCTGCCAGTGGTAGTAACCAACCATCGTGAGCGTTCGGCGTTCAGTTTCTCACCTACTCAGGATGCAAACCTCAAATCGGTAATGCCTGTAAACTGGGACAATGAGGTTGTCACTCCTTATTCTATGGATATCGAGATGGCCGACAACACTATGCGCGCCCAGTTGGCAGTGAGCCACCTCAGTGCTATCTACGACATCTCATTCTATGAGGCTGACAAGGATGCATACCTCATCATCACTTCCGGCAAGGGTGAGTTGAAGGTTGAGAACGGTGCTGTGAAGGGCTATCAGGACATCTGGGGCTCGGCAAATATGTATATCTGTGCCGAGACTGATGTGCAGCCAGTGGAAATCGGTGTCTTGGAGAACGGCAAGATCAAGGCTGCCTCAAAGACAAAGAAGGCTAAGGACGTGAGCATCGCTATGCGTTTCCCTAAGGGCACAAAGAAGGTGAGTCTCCGTTATGGTATCTCGCTCATCGATGCTAACCAGGCTGAAGCAAACCTTCATCGTGAGCAGGGCGACAAGTTCGACCGTGTTGCTATCGAACAGGCTGGCCGCAAGGAGTGGAACGAGACTCTCGCAAATATCAAGGTTGACGGTGGCACCGAGGATGAGAAGGTTGTGCTCTACACCTAAGTCGGAGGCCAAGCGGTC
>JAZQOD010000166.1:0-11296 GCA_045627685.1 Prevotella sp.
TCTCGCGGAAAAGGTTCATCAATAGGGGCATTCGTCCCTTAACTTCTCATAACTTCCCAAGCGAAGCGATAACTTCTCTTAACTTCAGAAACTTCAGTTTATTACTAATTATTCTGCAAAAGTACACAAATATTACAAATCTGCCAAAAACAAGCCCCGAAAATAACACAATATAACATATAATTCAACTTTCGCAAGTTTCTTACTTGCTCAGATTAAGTGAAAAGTGAAAAGTGAAAAATTTAAATAACTCTTGTATGAAGGATCTGTCCGAGAGGAAAGCAAATTAGGATTTTTCACTTTTCACTTTTCGTTTTTCACTTACAAGTGAAGCCTGCGAAACTTGTAATTACTCTTCGTCAATGAGTCTTTGCAGGTATTTTCTTGTATTGACAAGATACTCGAACTCCGACTCATTAAGTTCACACTCAATGGTCAGTGCGCCGGTAAATCCCACTCTCTTCAACTCCTTGATGACACCTGGGAAGTCAACCTCTCCCTGAGGGATTGGCACTTCTTCGCCCAGTTCGTAAGGGTTCTCTGGGTTTGGATAATGACCGTCCTTTGCGTGGAACTCCTTGATAAGCGAACCGAACTGCTTCACTGCATCGAGGGAATTGGCATTTCCATAGAGGAGAAGGTTTGCAAGGTCGCAGTTGATGAAACAGTTGCCTACTGCGATGTCCTTGATGGCACGGATCAGTGTCACCGGTGTCTCCTGACCTGTCTCAAACAGTATGTCGATACCGCGTTCCTTGGCATATTCTGCCAGTTGCTTCATCACAACGATGAAATCCTTATACTGCTCACTGCTTGGATCGATAGGGATAAATCCGAAATGTGAGTGCATATATGGAACACCTGCCTCGACACAGAAATCAATCATATTATGGTAGGTGGCAATCTTATCCTCACGACCCTCTGCTGGCACAAGTCCGATTGTTGAAGGACCTTTCTTGAAATTCCATTCGCTGTGGCCCGGCACACCAACAACGGTGGTGACGCGGATATTCCATTTCTTCGAAGCCTTGCGTATCTGCTTTGCAAGATCCGCATTACACAACTGTGAGTGGTAGTTTATCTCACATGAGTTGAACCCTGCATCGTGCAGTTCCTTGAAACGGGCATCGATATCGCGCAGGTCATACACGATGGTACCAATGGTGATAGTGTTCTCGTCTGATGTTGCAGCCGACACGAACTGTGGCATCATCACAGCCACAAAAAGGAATAATAACAGTTTTTTCATAACCAAAAACATTGATGTTTACATTACGCCCACAAAGGTAATTAAAATTTTCATATAAAATGCTATATCTTCACTAATATTTATTATCTTTGCACCATGCAAACCGAAACAATCCATTCTTTCACCCCGCAGGAGTATGCCGACATCGCGGAACTAATGACAGTCCTTGATCCGACAATACCCTTCACCGAAGAGAAGTTAAAGATGGTCATTGCTGACGCTAATGCTCATCTGTTCGTGCTTCGCGACAATGGCAGAATCATCGGATGCTGCACCATGGCTGTGTTCTACTCGCCTACCGGCAAGAAGGCTAGTCTCGAGGATGTGGCAGTCCTACCGGAATATCAGGGCAAGCATCTCGGCAGAAAGCTCGTAGAGTATGCCCTTGAAGAAATGCGCAAGGAGGCTCCAATACATATCCAACTGACCTCCCGCCCTTCACGTATTGCTGCAAACGGCTTATATAAAGCCCTGGGATTCAAGCAGAAAGAGACGAACGTGTACGTTATGGAAGTGAAAAGTGAAAAGTGAAAAGTGAAAAATTCTGAATCGATAAATCGCAAACCAGTAAATATCACTATGTCATTCTGTCTAAAAAAATAAAAACCATAATATGAAAAAACTGATTTTCCTGTTGGCTCTTATGCCAATGCTTTTTGCGTGTAACAGTTCTTCTGACAGCAATGTCGATTACAGTGCTATCGCCAATCCGATGATTGGCACAGATTTCACAGGCAACACCTACCCGGGTGCTCAGGCGCCATTCGGTATGGTACAGCTCTCGCCGGATAACGGTCTCCCTGGATGGGATCGCATCGCTGGCTATTTCTATCCAGATAGCACCATCGCCGGATTCTCCCACACCCACCTCTCGGGTACTGGCTGCGGCGACCTCTATGATGTTAGTTTCATGCCAGTGATGTTGCCTGCAAAGGTGGCTGAGGAACCACTGGGCATCCACTCGAAGTTCTCGCACGACGAGGAACAGGCTTCTGCCAGCTACTATCAGGTGCGCCTCGCCGACTATGACATCAATGTGGAACTCACTGCCACTCCTCGTTGCGGTGTGCAGCGCTACACCTTCCCTGAGGGCGATGCTGCCGTCATCCTCAACTTGCGAAAGGCAATGAACTGGGATTTCACCGACGACACACACCTCGAGGTTGTTGACTCACAGACAGTGCGTGGCTATCGCTTCTCCGAGGGATGGTGCCGCGACCAGCGACTGTATTTCTACACACATTTCAGTCGTCCGTTCGAAGGCGTTGAGATTGATTCTGCCGATGTGAAGAAAGACGATAAGGTCATTGGCAAGTCGCATATCGCCACATTCAAATACACCACAAAGAAAGCCGACGAGGTGGTCATCACCACTGCCCTCTCGCCAGTGAGCATGGAGGGTGCCGAGGCAAACTTCAAGGCAGAACTGCCTTCGGGCGACTTCAACGAGGCTCGCGACCTTGCCCGTGATATGTGGAACACAGCCCTGTCGAAGATCGAGGTCATTGGTGGCACCGACGACCAGCGTGCCATCTTCTACACAGCGATGTATCACGCAATGATTGCCCCTACCCTCTTCTCCGATGTCGATGGCGGCTACCGTGGTCCTGACGGCAAGAACCACAAGACCGACGGCTGGGACAACTATTGTACGTTCTCTATCTGGGACACCTTCCGCGCCGCTCATCCGCTCTACACTTGCATCATGCCTTCACGCGTGAAGGATATGGTACAGTCGTTCATCGCCTTCTACAAGCAGAACGGTCGTCTGCCGGTATGGAACCTCTGGGGTGGTGAGACAGACATGATGATTGGCTACCACTCGGCAGCAGTCATCGCCGAGGCTTATATAAAGGGCATCGAGGGCTTCGATGCAGAAAAGGCATTGGAGGCTTGTGTGAAGACTGCCAACCTCGACGAATATCGTGGTATCGGTCAGTACAAGCAGCAGGGCTTCATCGGCTGTGATGTCGTTGACCCATACAATGGTGATGACTGGTCACTGTCGCGCACTCTCGAATATGCTTTCGACGACTATTGCATCGCCCGCATGGCAGAGAAGATGGGCAAGAAGGACATCGCTGACGAGTTCTACAAGCGTTCGCAGAACTATCGCAATGTGTATAATCCTGCTTCTACATTCATGCAGCCACGCCTGTCGAACGGTGACTTCGAATATCCGTTCAACCCTGACGATTACACAAAGCATATCTGCGAGAGCAACGCATGGCATTACTTCTGGTCGGTGCAGCACGACATCCCTGGACTCATCGAACTCGTTGGTGGCAAGGAGCGCTTCATCGAGAAACTCGACTCTATGTTCACCTACAACCCAGCGGCTGATGCTGATCTGCCACTGTTTTCAACAGGTATGATTGGTCAGTATGCCCACGGCAACGAACCGAGCCATCATGTCATCTATTTATATAATAAGGTGGGACAGCCAGAGAAGACGCAGAAATATGCAGCACAGGTGATGCGCGAACTGTATCTTAACACCCCAGCGGGATTGTGTGGCAACGAGGACTGTGGTCAGACCTCGGCATGGTATGTATTCTCAGCAATGGGACTCTACCCAGTCAATCCAGTAAGTTGTGAATACGAGATTGGTTCGCCAATCTTCCCAGAGGTCCGCATGCATCTCGAGAACGGCAAGACCTTCACTGTCAAGGCCAACAATGTCAGTGCCGAGCACATCTATGTGAAGTCAGCCACCCTCAACGGCAAGCCACTCGACCGCACCTTCATCACCCACGACGAGATCCTCGCCGGCGGCACCCTCGAATTGGAGATGAAATAAAAAAGTCCCTCCATCCTCCCCCCAGGGGGAGGGCTGGGAGGCTCATTAGCATTGCTTTACCGACAGCAAAACTGCCGAGAACGGTAGTCTGAAAAAGCGCAGCAACTACCGTTCCAAGCGATTTTGTCGCTTGCCCTATTTGCAGCAGCTACCCACCCCCGGCAATCCTTTCCGCCATCATATTAAGCTCAAGGCACTGTGCGCGGGTTATTGCCTTCCTTTCCATGTGATACTCCCAAGGGCTTATCTGCAGGAGCAGACCCTCGGAACAAGCATCAAAAGCCTCACCTGAAGGCTTATAGAATTTAGGAAAGCCATTTTCGCGCAAAAGGATAATGCGATAACCACGGTTCATTGCCTCGCGCAGCACCTCCTTTTCCTTTGGCGAGATTGCAGCACTTACCAACACTCCGCCTCGTTCGCCACATGCCAGCCACTCCTCTTTCAATCGGGCATTCTCTTCATCTGTATAGCGACGATGAACAATGACCGCCATCTTGTCGGGAATATCAAGCAAGAATTGATTGCCAACAACCTGACAAGTATGGCCAGCTACCTCCATGCCGTAGAGAATGGTGAAACGCTCCGGATTCTGGCGCTTTATGAGCAGACGACGAGGGTTGTCATCAAGATAATCCTTCCAATTGTCAAGTTGTCCTTCGTGCATCAAGATTTTGTCATTGTAGCCTTCTTCGAAAAAGACCTTTCCGCGGAGGTTCATTCATGCCGAATATCCTCCAATAAGCATTATTACATCCAGACTTAAATCCGGCCATGACCTTGCCCAGATGCTTCTCCTCTGGCAAATCTTTCTTAACTCTGACAATCATATGGATGTGATCGGGCATTATACAAGCCTTCCAAACCTCCACCTGCGGGTAAAACTTGTTTATCTTGCAAATTTCATCTCTCAATAGGGCGTTTCCTAATTCCGAATAATCAATGCGAGGAGCATCGGGAGACCTAAGAGAAGCCTCGGCATTCCCTTTCAGCTCACCAAACAAAGGTGCACGGTTTTCCACCACAAGCGTCAGCACATAAGTGCCTTTCCTGTGGTAGTTATGCCACGGGCTTCTGCGTTTCATGGAATGCTTTGTTTCATGCACCTCCATGCCTTTTGCTATTGCTTCTTCGCGGTTCATAGTGATTTATAAATTTGCTCTTTGAAAAATAGAGCCTTCTGCCATATTTACAGTTTCAGTTATTTTCTCGCAAAAGTACAAAATCTTTTTCAATCGCCAAAATTTAAGCACAAAAAACACGCCCGAGGAATTCCCCGAGCGCGCATATATTAAAGAGGTTTATCAGCCGACAACAAATCGCCCCCAGTCTACTTAAGGAATAGTATCATTTCTTCAGGAAGCCATACTCATAAACTTTTGGTCGTATCTCCGATGCAAGTGTTTTGAGCAATTGGCGAAGATTTCCTATAAGTTCGGTGTAACGAGCGTCATTACTTTCGCTGTTCATTTGTTCCTTACCGCTCTTTGTAACCTTAACACCTTGGAAGTGAAGCCGGATGTCGTAGAGCGACGCGTTTGGATTTGCATCTTGTTGACTGTGATAATACTTCCAGAGTTCACGACTTGCATCCATTACAGCTTTTGCTGACTCACTGAGATGATTCAACGGAATGTACTCATTGGATTCTTCAACATCAAACAATGTTTGCTGAACAGCAGTATTTTCTTTCTGGACATACTTCCCTTGCAGATAGTCGCTCATGAAATGGCTCTCGAAGTTGTCCTTCGCATTGACCTCTGCCTCTGTGAAGGGAATCCAGTGGTTGGGGCCTTCGGAGCTTTTTATATTTGTATTGAAAAGAGTGAAAACAAGACAGTTCGTTTGAAACTCAAAATCCTTTTTCCAACCATCGTTTGGATAAAGGAATTGGTCACGATCATTTAGCCAATCTTGAGAGATAACTTTTCTTGCAGCAAAATAAATTGCTGATTGACTAATATTATTATGGGTTATAGGCTTAAAATAGGTTGATGTTTCATTCTGTTTCTTTCCATAAATTGCTATTGAATTCTGATTTTGAAAATCGTTTCCATTACAAGCGAGATATGCAATTCTATCCAAATCAATCCATGTTGGTCTGAGCCAATCGTTTAAGAATCTGCAATCATCATAACTAACAATGGTTTTTTTACCGATAAAAGTTGCACTTCTATCATAAACATCGACTTTTGCTTCTACAAACTTATGAGGGATGTCAGTATCCCATATCATAAATCCTATTGGGAATTGACCTTTTACATTGTCAAAAGTATCAGCCGGAGCTAAGTAGCACGCTTTTAATTTTGCAAGAAATACATTTCTAAACACATCAAAATAAGGGGACTGTAAGATTTTAATCTTAGAAAACTCAGCTATAACACATCCATTAATTTCTTGATATATTCGAATCAGGAATTGGCAGAACAGTTCTCTTTTTGCGAACTTCCCTATATCTTTAATTCCTCTGTGAATATTTGTTGTATTAGAAACACCAACTTTACCTGCTTTGTTCTTTGTGTTTCCCGCCTCCGCATACGGAGGATTAATATACACCACCAGCTTCTTACGTTTCTCGGGATCGTTCACAATCTGACGCAATCCTTCAGGCAGTTTGTCGAAAGAGTCATTAAGGAAATCAAACTGAAACACATGGCTTTCCAGCAGATTGGCACCTTGACCATTGCTACTATTATCGTTCATGCGCTTGATGCGGTCGTGCATTACATCAACGTCTTGTGGGTCAATTGTTGATGCCCAAATATTATATTTGTTTGTAAGACCAGCAAGCAGATTTCCTGTTCCAGCTGCACAATCCCAGATATAGTATTCGTCCTGCCAATCTTCTCCCAACTCCATGGCAAGATACTGCTGAGAGAGTTCTACCCATCGCTGAGGAGTAAAGTAGGAACCTTTGCGTTCGCGTACATCTTGCGGTACAAGCAAGTCTCGTCTCTCCACGATGTAATCCCAGTATTCACGTTTCGGTGGACGGTTGTATCGCTGCCAGAACTCATGGTGTGCCTTCTGCTTGTCTGTAAATGGTGCTGATGAAGAAGAGAAAAGTCCTGTCTGCACATCAATGTGGCGTGCAAGCTCGTAATGGTCGGCACGCAAAAGGACATATAGTTTCTCGCGCAACGTCAAGTTGTGTTCAGACAGAATATCAGCCAAATAGAAGTCGGCATCTATAATTCCACTTTTACTTACCAGTTCCCAATCCACGGCAATGGTTGGCTTAACCTGCTGGCACCATTTCTGGTATATGGCGGTGAAATTGTTTTTGTTGATGCGCACCTTTGTCTGGCGGCTCTTGCCTACAATGAAGTTGTTGCGGATAAAATGGCGCAACTCTTTTTCATCCTCCTTGAAACGATACTTCACAGCTCCACTATGAAGCGTATCGCTCACTAGTTCGTAAAGTTGTTTAAACTCCTTTGTCTGATGGTCTGAAGGAGTAACATTCCAGTTGAAATCATTCTGATAAAAGACATCAAGCACCGTATTGTATGGCACAAAGGCAATTTTCTCTGCATCGAATGCTCCGAGGAAAGCAGGGGGAAGGTGATGGTCGAAAGTGCGAGCCTTGCCGATAGTAAGAATAAGCTGAACGAACGATTCCCATATGTCTTGTTTCGTTCCTTTCTTCGCCTCTGCCCATAAAAGGCTTTCTGTCTCAAAAAGCTGAGGGCCATCTCCCAAAGGAACAGACACGCAGAAATCTATCTTGCCGACTATCTGTGTCGTGTCATAGCGTTGGAACCAGTCCTTTGCTACTTTGTTCTTCAATTCCTCTTCAAGTATATTACCGTAGTACGTCATGTTTAATCCTCACTTATTAGTTGCGCAGACAAAAGGTCTATCAACTAATAATGCTGGCATGCGTTTGGATATAAAAGAAGGGCGTGAACTCATTCTTATGGTATTCCGAGGCTAGCGTCCCTTCTGAACCTCTCTACTGAATAAGAATGATGCCCACGACCCCATGAGGTCGCAGATCATCATTTCTATCTTTATTCAGTAGATTGGCTCTTCAGACGCTATTATACGCCAAAGCCAACCATCATTGCTGTGGTTTTATTCAGGAATAAATATTTGGGACGCTTATTCTACGGAATACCACAATGATAGTCTGATGCTGCTATTTTTATTATGTTATTTTTCTACTTTCTAATCGATTTCAGTTCATTTATATATTTGACAACAAAATGTCTAGGTTCCAGAATATTTGAAATATTCATCGAATTTTGATTGCCATCAACGCGTTACATGCACGCATATGTGCGCAACCATTTGCAAATATACGAAATCTTTTTCAATCGCCAAAATTATTCGCGACAAAAAAAACAAAGGTTCCAGAAAAGTGTCCGCCCACCGCCAAACAACTGTGTGCACACCGTCAAACAACTGTGCGCCCACCGTCCGCACAGTCTCATTTGGGCGTTCTGACAACCAATTTGCGCGCAAATTGCTTCTTATTTCACCGCTTTCATGTTGTCATTCCACCCAAATGACCATTTCATTCCATTGAAATGACCTCTTCGTTTCGCCCAAATGACACTTTCATTTGGGCGTTTTCATAACAAATTCGCTTGCGAATTTTCGTTCATTCCACCGCTTTGATAAGCGGTATCCATCGATCGAAGAGCAAACAAAATATATTTAGAAAAAATTAGAATTTATCCTACATACCTACATCGTATGCTCGGAAGCCCCGTAAACACTGGGCTTCCCAAGATGTAGGATGGCATGTAGGATGAAAAAACAATCCTACATAACTACACCGAACATGCATGTAGGTATGTATGATGAAAAAACCATCATACATACTATCCTACATTGGTTAACATACTGAGCCACAGACTCTTCAAATGTAATATGTAGGCATGTAGGATAAAACGATAAAAATAAACTATAATATTTTTTGCGGAATTTGTCCTGATTATGGAAAAATTTTCGTATATTCTGTAGCAGAATATAAACTAAAAATAAACAATTTATGAGATTTACTATTTTCAGAACCAACAAGGCTGACACAGGAATGTCTGTGCTGGACGTGAAGTGTAACACACTGATTAACAGCATGGTAGGTGATACTACAGACAAGATTGTGGCTACCTATCATGGTGTTTTCCTGACTCTCGACAAGCCGGGGAACTAAGAACACTAGAATAAACATCCACGCGTGTGGACGGTCAGTCAATATCACAAAAACAAGGCTGAAGAGAGAGTTTATAGGGGCAAAATAGGCGTGGAGAGACAAAAAAAGGGCTATTTTTACTGCTACTCGGAACCGAAAAGGGCTAAAAATGCCGTTTCCGAGTACAATCTAGTGCAGGCTGCCATTGGAGTGCCGACGGCTGCTTTTTGGTGGTTTTAATGCGCTCTTCACTGCTAAATAACGCCCTTTCAACGACTAAGGAGGCCGCTTTGGCGTTTGTACAGCAAGCATCGCACCCCATCTGGTATGAAGTAGCTCGTCATGGCAAAGTAACAAAAAAAAACGACTCTCGGGGGACCGGGAGTCGTTTTGGGATAATTGTCATGTGGGGGGGATGCCCCGACGGATGATCTTGATGTTAGAATCGATAGCCGAGCATGAGCTGGAGGACATTGTTGCGTGAGGTCTGGTCATCAGAATAGTCCTTCTTGAAGACATTGAGACAGCCGATGTTGTAACGGAAATCACAAACGATGTTCTTGTACTCATAACTTAAGCCTACAGGAATGGCGAGATCGAAGGTGTTATACATATCCTTGGTGTCGATTGATGCTGACATACCCATTGCCGAACCTTTCAACTTTGACGATACGAGGAATCCTGGCTGCAAACCGAGTTTCACTGCAAGACCTGGCATCACATAGGTGTTGAAAAGGAGTGGGATGTTTACATAATCATTGTTCAACGATACTGAAACACCGTCTTCCTTGCCTTTGGCACCTTGCATCTCATAGAATACACCACCCGAGAGTGCTATCATCTCATTGACATGATACATTGCCTCTGCTCCGGCTACGAGACCTGGCTTCATTGAAACCTCACCGTCGCCGTTGGACATTGTTGCCATCGAGAGACCTACATAAGGTGTGAAACGTACTGAACCTGCTGCCGACTGGGCGAACATTGCTACTGATGATACCATCATCATAGCACAAAGGATAATCTTTTTCATATTGCTTGAATTAAAATGTTTGTGCAAATTTAGCGATTTATCGGTAATAGAGCAACATTTTGGTGGATTTATTATCGCAGAAAGGTAAAAAATGGTCGATTTTTACGATATTACAGCCCCAAGCCACCTCAGCCCCCTACCCCCGAGGGGGGAGTAAGGAGCGATGGCTGTGATTATTCTTCGAAGTCGCTGAAGTAGTCTTTGGCTTCGTTCTTCAGGCTTTCGACATACTCTTCACGACTCATATTTTCCGCGGCTTTATCTAACTTGATCTTATGACCAAACCATTTCATACGACTTGCACGCTCCTTGCGGAACATTTCACGCATGCCGTCATTGTCCTGAACGAACGACATTGAACTGTCGATGTTGTAACGGGCTGAGGTTCCTTGTACATCGATGTTGGCACCGATGAAGTTGAACGACCAACCGAGTTCCTTCAATTCCTTGATCATCTGTGCCACCTGACTGGTGCGATACTCCTTGCTGGCATTCTCCATGCCATCGGTGATGATGGTGACATTGGCGATGGCTCCTGGATGTGAGGCACAAGTGGCTTTCATCTCGGTGAGTGTCATGCCGACAGCATCGTTGAGGTTGGTCATGCCACCAGGGTAGTAGTCATTCTTTGTGATGTCCTCGACAGCGTTGCCTGGGACATTCTTGATGAGATAGCGAGATGCCTGTACTCCGTCCTGGAAGGCATAGATAGAGACGTAGTATTTCTGTGAATCCTTGAACTTCTCCTGTGCCTGACGGATGGTGTTGAGTGTTTCGTTGCAACCTGAGATTGTCTGATCCCATACGCAGTTCATGCTACCGCTTTCGTCGAGAATGATAAGGTTGTAAACCTCTGGGAGTGATGTGTTCTTCTCCATAATCTGAATGTGTTTTTAAATTTAACAATGTGGTTTAATTAATAATATATATTGTACACGCGAGGGTGTTTTTTGTACCCTGTGATGCAAATATAGGACAGAAATATATTATCCCGGACAAAAGTTGGGTTATTTTTTTTGAGGAATGGGAAAAGTTGTTTTTTTATGATGAAAAATGGATTAACATTATGATGAA
>JAZQOD010000167.1:0-4669 GCA_045627685.1 Prevotella sp.
AACCCGATAGGGCACCCCGTAGATTTACCCTCGAACACTCCACTGAGTATCTCCACCTTGTCGGCTTCCTTTCGTCCGGTAGTGATATGGCTCTGACCAGGACGACGGCGATTCAGTTCCTGTTGGATGAAAACCTCGTCAATAGTTATGCCAGAAGGCATCCCATCGATGACTCCTCCGATAGCCTCACCATGACTTTCGCCGAAAGTGGTAAGCGTGAATAGTTTTCCGAATGTGTTCATAATCCTATTTATTGCAGTTGCAGTCGCCTGAGCATTCTCCGCCACAATCGCCACCACATTCACCGCCACAAGAGCCACAGTTGCCTGAGCAACCACCACCACCGCAGCCACCACAGCCACCATGACTGTGCATTGCGTTGAGCAGAGCCATCACCTCCTCCTCAGAAGCCTCATGAGAGTCAATGACGGTGCCCTTGAATTTCAGTGTCTTACCAGCAAGAGGGTGGTTAAGGTCGAGTTTCACCTTGTCATCTCCAACTTCGAGCACCTGAGCCATGAAACGCTGGCCTTCCTCGTTCTGCAGAGGAATGATAGCACCAGGACGTATATGTACCTCGTCGAAAACACCATCAACGGTGAATGTAGCCTTGTCGAGTTCAATGACACGCTCGGCAACATACTCGCCGAAAGCATTCTCTGGAGCCACCACAATCTCGTAGCCTTCGCCACTGGCAGTCTCTTTCAGGACATCCTCCAATGGAGTGATTGGCATCATACCAAAGTCGGTCATAAGTCGCAGAGGCTGGTCCTCTGGAGTAGCCTCAAGCAGGATTTCGTTGCCGTCAGTGATATCATACATTTCGTATGAAGCAACGACTGATTTATGTGTAAGTTGTTCCATTTCTTTATTCGGGTTATCCCTTTCTTGTTATTATTCCACACAAAGGTACGAAATTAATCCGAAATACTTGCCATTCTCATTTATTTTTGCTTAATTTGTAGGTTAAAACGGAAAAATTGTTATGAAGCGACACCTTATTATATATATAGCACTGCAAATTGTGGTACTTAATGCTTTTGCCCAGAGTGCTTCTTTACGCAAACTCTCGCCTTCGGTCCGACAGGTAGTCTATGAGCAACAGATGGCGCAACAACCAGCAAAATCCCTTTCTCAGGACGCCCTGCGAAAAGAGTTGTGTGCCTTTGTCAAAGTTGATGGAGAAACCGAGGAAATCTTTGCGCGATATAATACCCGACTGCTTGCCTCGTTTGGCAATATTCATATTGTGAGTATTCCTCATCCCCAGATTACCGCTCTTGCTTCCGACCACCGTGTTCTTAAAATAGAAGCAGGAAGAGGCGTTGATGCCTTAAACCACGATATGCCTCGCCATTTGAATATCGATAAGGTATATGAAGGAACAGCGCTCCCTCAGGCTTATACAGGTAGGGGAGTGGTGATGGGCATACAAGATGTGGGCTTTGACCTAACCAATCCGAACTTCTATTCGGCCGATATGAGCGAATATCGTATCAAGGCAATGTGGGATATGCTCTCTGCTGATACCATCGGCAGCCGTTTTTATGTTGGCAACGAATATGTTGGCGAGGATGCACTCCTGAGTTATGCCCATAGTCGTGACGGTTTGATACAAGCCCATGGCTGTCATACTCTCGGAACAGCGGCTGGATCGGGATTCGGAACAAAATACAGAGGAATAGCCTTCGAGAGTGATATCTGTCTGGTCAACAATGCCGTGAACAGCGACATGGAACTCATTGCTGAGCAAGATATCGATAAATATACTCATGCTACCGACGCTCTCGGTTTCAAGTATATCTTTGATTATGCCCAGTCGCAAAACAAGCCATGCGTCATTTCGTTCAGTGAAGGTTCTACACAAGACCTCTACGGTGATGATATCCTCTACAACGAGATGCTCGAACAGATTACAGGTCCGGGACGAATCATCGTCAGTTCGGCAGGCAACAACTCCCACAATCCCAACTACCTTCATAAGCCAGTAGGCAAACGCTCCGTCGGAACATTCCTTGAGACATGGAGTGGGGCGATCTATTTCATGTCAACAGGCAGGCAGAACTATGACACCCGACTGGTGTTCTATGGCGACAAGAACGATACCCTCACCGTCTCGACCGACTGGCTCTGCACTCAGACCGACTCACTCCATTACGATACCCTTGAGATAAAAGGTCGCCAGTATGTCGTGGCTGAAGGTGCCTATCCAGATTGCTACGATAACGAAAAACTCGTTGTGGAGATTTACATCAAAGGCGCCGACCATATGGGAGGCGCGGTTTGTCCGATAAGCGTAGAACTTGTGGGCGAGGGAACCGAAGTAGAGACCTATAAGGTTGTGGGCTCGTTTGTTACCAAACCAAATAATCCTCTTTTGTGCGATGCCATCGTGGCAAAGAACATCAACAGTCCGAGTTGCTGTGAAGCAGTGATATGCGTAGGCTCAACGAGTTATTCCACCGGTTATGTCAATATCTACGGCGAGGAAAAGACCTACGACTATGGTCAAAATGGAGTGCGGAGTTCCTTCTCGTCAGTAGGTCCTACTTATGATGGTCGCATCAAACCGGAGGTGATGGCACCTGGAGCGAATATCGTTTCCTCTACCAACAGTTATTATTTTGAAGCCAATCCAGATGACCCTCAGTTCTCCGACTTCGTTGACACCTATGAATATAACGGTCGCACATATTACTGGAAGGCAGATACCGGCACTTCAATGTCATCGCCAGCAGTAGGCGGAGCCATAGCCTTGTGGCTTGAAGCAAAGCCCGATCTTACCCGCGAGGATATCCTCGATGTCTTTGTCCATACCTGCAGTCATCCGGATAAGGCCCTTGACTATCCAAACAATGAATATGGCTACGGACAGATTGATGTCTATCGCGGTCTGCTCTATATCCTCGGCATTGATGGAATCGAGGAAATCAGTCACCATCAGCCACAGAATGTATCATTCCGTGTGCAAGATCGTTCGTTGGTAGTCAGTTTCGGAACATCATTGGGAAAAGATGCCTGTGTGAGACTCTACACAACTTCGGGCAAGATGATTCATTGTGAAACGATACCAGAAGGTCAGCATCAGGCAGTGATAACTATTCCGCAGAGTGGCAAAGGAGTATTGGCAGTGCAAGTGGATGGCGATACAAAGCAATCATCAGGTTCGACACTGATTCGCGTTCCTTGATGCAATGAGATTGGAAAAACGGTTTGCACTCAGTACATCGCTGTTGAACTCTCAGTACATCGCTGTTGTACTGGCAGTACATCATTGATAAACCGGCATTTTAAGGCTGAAAAAGGAAGAAAAACTGCTTTTTTTCAATTTCGGCCTCCCCCATAGGGGGAGAAGTAAAAGGGTGGTAAAATTCATCCCCTTTAGGGGATGGAGCAAAACATGTTAACAAAACCTAAACCCGAAAAAATGCTTTGTGAATTGAAGGAAAAGTTCTAAATTTGCCGACGTAAATCAATAAGTGAAACAAAATCCAACAAAAAGAATTATGATAGATTATTTAATGAACAATTTGTGGCTCCTTTGGCTCGTAGTAGCCATCGTCTGCCTAATCATCGAACTCAGTTCGTTTGACTTCTTCGTAACCTGCTTCGCTATCGGTGCCTTGGGTGGTATGGTTGGAGCATGGTGTGGTCTTCCTCTCTGGGCACAGGGACTGGTATGGGCAGTAGTGTCGGTATTGAGCATCTGGCTCATTCGTCCATCCCTTGTACGCCATCTGCACTCCACAGGCGAGGAGCGTTCCTCAAATGCTGATGCCCTCGTGGGCAAGAAGGGTGTGGTAATCGAGGCTATTCCGGCTGAAGGCCACGGATATGTGAAAATCGACGGCGACGAGTGGCGTTCGCTTTCAGCTGATGGTCAACCATTAGAAAAAGGTACACGCGTACGTGTAGTATCCCGCGAAAGTCTTGTGATGACCGTCGAGGCTATCTAAAATCAGAAACATTATTAATTATTAAAACTTACTATTATGCCAGTAGTTTATTTTGTAATCATTGCCATCGTGGTATTGGCAATCATCTTCATCAAGAAGACCGTTGTAATCATTCCACAGTCAGAGACCCGTATCATTGAGCGTCTTGGTAAATACTATGCTACCCTCCAGCCAGGTATCAACATCATCATACCGTTCATCGACCAGGCGAAGACCATCATCACCCTGTCTCGTGGCCGTTATGTATATTCTGATTCCATCGACCTCCGCGAACAGGTTTATGACTTCGACAAGCAGAATGTAATCACCAAGGATAATATCCAGATGCAGATCAATGCACTGCTCTATTTCCAGATTGTTGATCCATTCAAGACAGCGTACGAGATTTCTAACCTGCCAAATGCTATCGAGAAGTTGACACAGACCACTCTGCGTAATATCATCGGTGAGTTGGAACTCGACCAGACCTTGACCTCGCGTGATACCATCAACACCAAACTCCGTGCAGTGCTCGATGATGCTACTGATAAGTGGGGTGTGAAGGTGAACCGCGTTGAGTTACAGGACATTCTTCCTCCAGCAAGTGTTCTTGCTGCAATGGAGAAGCAGATGCAGGCAGAGCGTAACAAGCGTGCTACAATCCTTACCTCTGAAGGTGAGAAGCAGGCTGTGATTCTTCAGTCAGAGGCTGAAAAAACCGCTGCTATCAACCG
>JAZQOD010000168.1:0-3589 GCA_045627685.1 Prevotella sp.
GGGAACTTCGGCGTGTGAACAGATTTTTAAATATTTTGCTGCGACAGCGATTTTAATTTGCTGATAATCTTAGCTGACTCATCAGAGGCAGCGTATTGGCAGATGGGGAAGCATCTGGGGGCTTGCCCACAAGGGCTTTCACATTGACAATACAACCACGCAGTGGAGATTATCAGGAAATCATTTTTCATCTTTTATAGTTCGTGTATAGAGAGGGTGCCGTTAGTAAGTGTCGCAAACGTCGGCGGGTTCCCATCCTTCGGGAACGTGATGCTCCCCGTGTTGCACACAATCACATCCCCCTTCTTCTCCAGTTTCTGGCGGTGCGTATGCCCATACACGAACACATCGCATGCCATCGGCATGTTCTCCTCGTTATAATTATGCCCGTGGGTAAGGAAATAGCGAGTGCCATTGTCCACGAGCATAGCATAATCAGCCATCATCGGGAAGTTGAGTAGCATCTGGTCCACCTCCGAGTCGCAGTTACCCCTCACAGCGATGATCCTGTCGCTCAGAGGGTTGAGCATCTCCACTATCGCCTGCGCGTCGAGCCCCTCCGGCACACCGTTGCGAGGACCGTAGTTCAGTATATCACCGAGGATGATGAGCATATCCATCTTCTCCTGTTCGAAATAGTCCAGCACCTTTCGCAGTTGTGGTGCCGAACCATGTATGTCGCTTACCAATAAGTATTTCATAATCGTTGTAATTGTTGTAATAGTGCAAAATTACTTAATATCTTACGAAAAAACAATAATATTTCCCCTTTTCCGCATTCCTTTCCCGAATTTTATATAACTTTGTACGAATTTAATAGAAAGACCCTATGAGAAAATATCTATCTTTTGTATTCCTCTTTGTTGCTGTGCTCGCCTATGCACAGGGACCAAACGGTTCCGGCAACTACTACCGTGATGCCGACGGCAAGAAAGGCAAAGCCTTGAAAACCGCCCTCCATGGCATCATCAACAGTCATACCACTATCTCGTACAACGGCCTCTGGGACTGCTACAAAACCACCGATGTGCGTCCCGATGGAAAGATCTGGGACATGTATTCCAATATCACCAACTACCGTCCGGGCACCGACCAGGGTGGTAACTACTCCGCTGAGGGCGACTGCTACAACCGTGAGCACTCCATGCCAAAGAGTTGGTTTGGCAACGCCTCACCGATGGAGAGCGACCTCATGCATGTCATTCCTACCGATGGCTATGTCAACAACCGCCGCTCAAACTATCCTTTCGGCGAGACCAACGGCGAGTCGTATAAGTCGGCCAACGGCTTCTCGAAACTCGGCAAATCAACCACCCCGGGCTATTCCGGCACAGTGTTCGAGCCAAACGACGAGTACAAAGGCGATTTCGCCCGAATCTATTTCTATATGGTCACCTGCTATGAGAACCGTGTCGCATCGTGGAACAGCGATATGCTCGCCGGCAACACCTATCCCGCCTTCAAGACATGGGCATTGGATATGCTCCTCCGCTGGGCAAAGGAAGACCCAGTGAGCGAGAAGGAAATCAACCGCAACAATGCTGTCTATGGACTTCAGCACAACCGTAATCCGTTTGTCGATTATCCAGGACTTGAGCAGTATGTGTGGGGCGACAATGTCGATAAGGCATTCTCCTTCGACAACTACGACAGCACTGTTGACCCAGGAACCGATCCAGGCACTGATCCTGGTACCGACCCAGGTACTGATCCTGGCACAGATCCTGTGACACCTCCTACTGGCGGCGAACAGATATTCAAGCTCGTCACCTCTACTGCTGACCTGCAAGTAGGCAAGACCTATTTGTTGGTTTATGCCGGTGGCAGTCTTGCTTTGAGCAACAATGCCGGAAAGTACTATAATGGAGAATTCGTAACCATCAGCGGCAATCAGATCACAGCCGAGGTCGATGGCAGTGCGATGCCACATCAGTTAGTCCTTGGAGGCGATGCCTCCGGTTACACCCTCTATGATGCAGCCGGCGAAGGATATCTTGCCATCAACAGCAACGACAACGCCCTCCATAAGAACGCCGAGGTGAGCGATAATGCCAAGTGGACCATCAGTTTCAGTGACGACAATGCCATCATCAAGAGCAATGTCTATGGCGACCGAACCATCCAGTATAATGCCGGAGCCCCACGCTTCGCCACTTACAAATCGTCACAGGAACCAGTAAGTCTCTATGTGAACATCACCCCACCGAGTGGAGTCAAGACCGTCGGCACGATGAAAAATCGTAAGAAGATCCTCGTTTACGACCTCCACGGCCGTACTGTAGGCACCGCCGCCGACCTCCCGTCCCTCCCCCGCGGCATCTATATGGTAGGCGGTAAGAAAGTAATGCGATAAAGCCCCCTCCCCAGCCCTCCCCCATTAGGGGAGGGAGACCATCCGGGGGCCGCACTGTCAGAAAGAGTATCTCCATAGCCCTCCCCTTATGGGGGAGTTAGGAGGGGGCCATTTTTAAATATTTTGCTGCGACAGCCATTTTAATTTGCTGATAATCTATGCTGACTCATCAGAGGCAGCGTATTGGCAGATGGGGAAGCATCTGGGGGCTTGCCCACAAGGGCTTTCACATTGGCAATACAACCACGCAGTGGAGATTATCAGGAAATCATTTTTCATCTTTTAAAATAATAATATTTGCTTTCCGCGGAGGTTTCTAAAAAACCGCTGTTTTTCAAAATGAAAGTAAAAACGAATTGTAAGTTACGATTTTGCTGAAAGTGGTCTTGTTTGATATTAATCAATTTTTAGGGCAAAAAATTATAGTAAAATAATGTTAATTTAGTTTGTTACTTACAATTTATTACTTATCTTTGTAGCGTAAAAAGAAACCTATGGCGTGAGCCACAATCTAATTTACGTCAACCTGAATAAATCTCTCTTATAATATAACTAAAAATTCATCCATTTTTAAAAAAAGGAACCAACCGTGAGGTCCGTTCCTTTTTTTTGTCTATTCTGTTGTATGGCCTTTTAGAATTCCAGTTCCAAGCCTACAGGGCTAGTTCCAGGCCTACAGGGATAGTTCCAAGCCTACAGGGATAGTTCCAAGCCTACAGGACAGTGGTCGCTGCCGAAAATGTCATTGTGGATGGTGGCTTCCTTGATGGCTCCACGGAGACGCTCGGAGACAATGAAATAGTCGATGCGCCAACCGGCATTCTTCTCACGCGCCTGAAAACGGTAACTCCACCATGAGTATTTCTCCACTTCTGGATACAACGCACGATAACTATCCACAAAACCTCCCTGTGGTGACAAAGTGGCTTCGAGTCCGAAGCCGTGACCGAGGAGGCGGCTCATCTGCTGGCGTTCTTCATCGGAGAAACCGGCATTCTTACGGTTGGTCTTAGGATTCTTCAGGTCGATGTCTTCGTGGGCTACGTTGAGGTCGCCACAGAGTATGACGGGTTTCTTCTCGTCAAGGTGGCGTATGTATGCTTGGAAGTCGTTCTCCCAGCGCATGCGGTAGTCGAGGCGCTTCAAGCCGTCTTGTGAGTTTGGGGTGTAGCAGGTGACGAGGTAGAACTGTTCCATCTCGAGGGTTATCACGCGACCTTCATGGTCGTGTTCGTC
>JAZQOD010000169.1:0-3659 GCA_045627685.1 Prevotella sp.
AAATCCGGTAGGTCTTAATATAATATTTAATCTATATATTATATATGATATATTAATAATACTCATTCCTTGTTTTTGAGTGTATTTTGCGAATTTGCGATTTGCGAATTTGCGACAACAATGTACAATGCCACACAACAATCATATACCACCTCTATATATTACACACGCGCTCGGGCGAGGCCAGGCGTTTTTGTTTTTTCATGCCCTTTCGGCAGTTGAGGACAACAATAACCATATACAAGTGTGTCAACTTGGCAGAAATTGGCACACTTTTTATTCTGCCACCTGTTTTGGCACAGCTATTGCCCCATTAAGGCGTCGCGGGGCAGTCCGACGACATAAACAAATTTTAATCAACAATAGAAAATAACAAATAAAAAAAAATACAATTATGGGAAAGATTATTGGTATCGACCTTGGTACAACTAACAGTTGTGTAGCAGTTTTTGAAGGCAATGAGCCTGTAGTAATTGCAAACTCAGAGGGTAAGCGCACTACCCCATCTGTAATCGGTTTCGTTGATAACGGCGAGCGTAAGGTAGGTGATCCTGCTAAGCGCCAGGCTATCACAAACCCTAAGAACACAGTTTACTCAATCAAGCGTTTCATGGGTGAGACCTATGAGCAGAGCGCAAAAGAGGCTACACGCGTACCTTATACAGTAGTAAATGAGAATGGCTACCCACGTGTAGACATCGACGGCAAGAAGTACACTCCACAGGAAATCTCGGCAATGGTGCTCCAGAAGATGAAGAAGACTGCTGAGGACTATCTCGGTCAGGAGGTTACTGACGCAGTTATCACCGTTCCAGCATACTTCTCTGACTCACAGCGTCAGGCAACAAAAGAGGCTGGTCAGATTGCAGGTCTCAACGTACAGCGTATCGTGAACGAGCCAACAGCGGCTGCTCTCGCTTACGGTGTTGACAAGGCTAACAAGGATATGAAGATCGCAGTGTTCGACCTCGGTGGTGGTACATTCGATATCTCAATCCTCGAGTTCGGTGGCGGTGTGTTCGAGGTTCTCTCAACCAACGGTGACACTCACCTCGGTGGTGACGACTTCGACCAGGTTATCATCGACTGGCTCGTTAACGGCTTCAAGGCTGACGAGGGCATCGATCTTTCTAAGGACCCAATGGCAATGCAGCGCCTGAAGGAGGCTGCAGAGAAGGCAAAGATCGAGCTTTCTTCATCTACTTCTACCGAAATTAACCTTCCATATATTTCAGCAGAGGGTGGTGTACCAAAGCACCTCGTAAAGACTCTCACTCGCGCTCAGTTCGAGCAGTTGGCTCACGGCCTTATCCAGGCTTGTCTCGTTCCTTGTCAGAACGCTGTTCGCGATGCAGGTGTTTCTACATCAGAGATTGATGAGGTAATCCTCGTAGGTGGTTCAAGCCGTATCCCTGCTGTCCAGACTCTCGTAAAGAACTACTTCGGCAAGGAGCCTTCAAAGGGTGTAAACCCTGACGAGGTTGTAGCAGTGGGCGCTTCTATCCAGGGTGCTATCCTCAACAAGGAGTCGGGTGTAGGCGACATCGTTCTCCTCGATGTTACTCCTCTTACCCTCGGTATTGAGACTATGGGTGGCGTAATGACAAAGCTCATCGACGCTAACTCTACAATCCCTTGCAAGAAGTCAGAGACATTCTCAACAGCTGTCGACAACCAGACAGCAGTAACAATCCACGTACTCCAGGGTGAGCGCCCAATGGCAGCTCAGAACAAGTCTATCGGCCAGTTCAACCTCGAGGGTATTGCTCCTGCTCGTCGTGGTGTTCCACAGATCGAGGTAACATTCGATATCGACGCCAACGGTATCCTCAACGTAAGTGCAAAGGATAAGGCAACAGGCAAGGAGCAGCAGATTCGCATCGAGGCTTCTTCAGGTCTCTCTGAGGACGAGATCAACCGCATGAAGGCTGAGGCAGAGGCAAATGCTGAGGCTGACAAGAAGGAGCGCGAGAAGATTGACAAGCTCAATCAGGCTGACTCAATGATTTTCTCTACTGAGAACTTCATGAAGGACAACGCCGACAAGATTCCTGCTGAAGAGAAGCCAGCAATCGAGGCTGCTATCCAGAAGCTCAAGGACGCTCACAAGGCTCAGGACATCGCTGCTATCGACGCTGCAACAGCAGAGTTGAACAATGTAATGCAGGCAATGTCACAGAAGATGTACGCTCAGGCAGGTGCTCAGCCAGGTGCTGATCCAAACATGGGTGGCGGCTTCAACGGCGGTCAGGGCTTCAATGGTGGTCAGGGCTTCAATGGTGGTGCTCAGGGCGGCCAGCAGGGCCCAGACGTCCAGGACGCCGACTTCGAGGAGGTGAAGTAAGTCCGATAAACAAACAATAAGCAAAAATAGGAAATCCGTGTGACTCATGCAGTTACACGGATTTTTCTTTGTGTTAAATTTTGTAATTCTTTGCTTGTTTTCGGATTTTTATCGTAATTTTGCACCAAATCGTTGACGCGACACTTTAGTCGGTGAGGTTCAACAAAAGATAAATACACCTTATTATATAGTTATATGGCACAAGCAAAATACGAGATTCGAAGGAGATGTCCTATCTGTGGTGCGGTTTTCCAAATTCGCACCATCGATGCTGTGTATTGCTCGAAGCAATGTTCCGACATTGCTTACAAGAGGAAAAAAGACAGAGAGGCAAAAGAAGCCAAGTATGAAGAGTTGGCAAAAGAGATTCCTGACATCCGAGAATTTCTTTCGGTTCAAGAGGCTGTTGCCGTTTACTGTGTTGAACGTGACACGCTATATCGTGAGATTCGTAAGGGCAAGATTCCATCCGTCAATCTTGGCACAAAACAACTCAGATTGAATCGTGCCGATCTGGAACAACGATACCAAAGAAGGAAAAAGGTTAAGAAGGCAGCACAAAAGCCTATCCCCAAGACATACAATCTGGAACCTGAGAATTGTTACACTATTGGCGAAATCTCCAAGAAGTACAGGATCCACGATACCTCGGTGTGGACACACATCCGTAAGTTCTCCATCCCTACTCGACAGATTGGTAACTTCGTTTATGCTCCAAAATCAGAAATTGACAAACTCTACAAATCCATCAAACTATGAAGACTCCGATGAAACGCACAGTATTCAAAGTAATACTTCGCAAGTCCGAATACAAAGAGCAGTGGTCTCTAATCATTGAGAGCTTTCCTGTATTTGTTCCAGGACGAGAGAAACCAATGAGAAAGCATGAACCACTGGGACGTTTTGTTACTACTCCAATCTGGGACAAGAACAGTTCGGGACGTACACTTGCTGATGGTAAGGCTTACTATAGACCTAAGCGTGATGTCAATGGAATCATCCAATGTAGATCCACCATTGACCAAGAGGCGTGTATTTTTGCAGATAAGGTTCGAGACATACGTCAGCATGAATACGATAACCAATCGCTATACACGGAAACAGAAGCAGAACAGGCTGCTCAGAACGAAAGATCAAAATGTGACTTTATCAAGTTCTTTGAAGACTTGAGGGATAAGCGTCATCAGAACAGTTCAAAATCTATCCGTGTCAACTGGGATCGTGAGGTTAAGCTCATGAAAATGTTTACCGAGGGCAAGCCTATGGCCTTTTCTACTATTGACATGAACCTGATGGAAGATTACAAGAACTTCCT
>JAZQOD010000170.1:0-11653 GCA_045627685.1 Prevotella sp.
GGTTGTTCTTGTTTGTAGGGTTGATAAGTTCATCAGGAGAAAGAGTAGCACCACACTTCTCGCACTGGTCGCCATAAGCACCCTCGGCACCGCAACGAGGACAGGTGCCCACGATGTTACGGTCGGTGAGGAACTCGCCAGTCACCTCATCGCAGTACTGCTCCTCGGTAATCTCCTGAAGCTTGCCCTCATCGTAGAGTTTGCGGAAGAAGTCGGAAGCGAACTTGTGATGGATGTCGCTTGTTGTGCGTGAGTAGATATCGAACGAGATGCCGAAGCCCTCGAACGAATCCTTGATCATCTTGTGGTAGCGGTCAACCACCTCTTGAGTAGTGATACCCTCTTTGCGTGCACGGATTGTTACAGGAACACCATGCTCGTCGCTACCGCCGATGAATACAACTTCCTTCTTCTTCAGACGCAGGTAGCGGACATAAATATCTGCTGGGACATATACGCCAGCCAAGTGGCCGATATGCACACCGCCGTTAGCATAAGGCAGTGCAGCAGTTACAGTAGTTCTTTTGTATGCCATTTCTATATTTCGTTGTTTTTTATTTCAATTTGCAAAGTTACAACAAAACCACGGGATTTCAAAGAAAAACAAAGTTTTTATTAAAACTCAGGTGCATTGACGAGCCATTGAGGGTGGCGAGTAGGGTTGCCCTTATGGTCAACGAATGTCAGACGGCCGTCGATATCCTTCAGTTCCATAAGTATCATAGGACGCTGGTTGTAGTCGCCACGCTTTGGAATCAGTCCGTTGCAATGGCAGTGCATCACCATGAACATACGACCGTTTTTGTCGGTAATTATTTCGCCGTTGTGTCCCGGACCGTTGAGTATGGCATCCTTGCTCTCCGACACGAGAATATCCTCAGGTTCAGTCCATCCGCCAGTGAGACTGTCGGATGTGGAAACGCAGAGAGAGTACTCGTAGGTGTTGTAATGATTCTTCGAACAGAAGAAATAATACCTGCCGTTGTGCTTATACACAAATCCACCCTCGTAGGCGGTGGTGATATAATAAGGTTTGCTGCCCTTGGCATAGTGGATGCCGTCAGGAGCCAGTTCACGGATGTAGTTGCCCTTGCTGTTCACATCGCCATATACCAGATACTGGCGCCCGTCGTCATCAAGGAAATACTGTCCGTCCTGTGGGGTAGGGTGCTCCGGAGTACCCACATTGAGGGTGTTCACATATCTGAACTCA
Organism: Prevotella sp.; assembly: GCA_045627685.1. Classification (GTDB taxonomy): domain Bacteria; phylum Bacteroidota; class Bacteroidia; order Bacteroidales; family Bacteroidaceae; genus Prevotella. Next base: position 1,214 of record JAZQOD010000170.1, read on the forward strand.
CCATCGATGTTGTCAGCCACGCACACCACCTGCCGGTCGTTCTCCATAGACACGAAAAGGGTGAGATAAACCACCACCTTGCCGTTTATCAGTGCCGGACTCGGTGCCCAATAGTTGATACGCTCATTATCCTTAGCCTTTGTCTTCATAGGGTCCAGTTTGCCATCGCCGTAAGGATCACGGGGACTCTTGCCTGGAAACATATTACGATAGAATTCCCAGTTGCAAAGGTCCCGGCTGCGATAGATACCCACAGGGAATCCCGTCTTGAAGCAGTAGAACCAGTCGTCGATCTGCACTACCGAAGGGTCGGCACAGTCGAATGGAGTAACAGGGTTTATAGCCAGTCGGGTGTTGGCGGCATCCTTTCGCATCAGGAGCATCTGCTGGTCGAAAGCCGCATCCTGCGCCATCAAGGCATTGCAACATAAGGAGCACAGACAAACAAGAGAGAGAAGCCTTTTCATAACTTTGTCGTTTTTGGTTTTGTGGGAATAAACAGAGCCCCTCCCATAGAGGAGGGGCACAGGGTGATATATCGGGGAGAATTTATTTCAGACCACGGTTCTTGAGGAGAGGGTCGATGTTTGGCTCAGAACCACGGAAGTTCTTGTACATTGTCATACCATCGTCGATGCCGCCAGGGGTGAGGACATACTTGCGGAACTTCTGGGCAACCTCCTGATTGAAGATATCGCCAGTCTCCTTGAAGGCCTCGAAACCATCAGCGTCGAGCACCTCAGCCCAGATGTAACTGTAATAGCCGGCAGTGTAACCACCACCCATGGTATGGCTGAAGTTTGTTACACGGTAACGAGGCAGAATCTGACGAGGCATACCGCGCTCAGCCATTTTCTCCTCCTCGAACTTCATCACATCAAGATTCTCAGGCACCTCCTTCAGCACGTGAAGATCCATATCGACATATGATGCAGCCAGATACTCCACTGTAGCGAAGCCCTGACCATACTTGCCGCTGTCCTCAATCTTCTTCACCAGTTCGGCTGGAATAACCTCGCCGGTCTTGTAGTGCTTAGCATAGACAGCAAGAACCTCAGGTTCGAATGCCCAGTGCTCGTTGATCTGTGAAGGCAACTCCACAAAGTCGCGCTCTACATTGCCCACAGCCTCGTAGTTCACATCGCGCATGAAGCCATGGAGAGCATGACCGAACTCATGGAACATTGTCTCTACATTGTCGATAGACTGGAGAGCAGGCATGTCGGCACTTGGAGGAGTCATGCTGCATACATTGACAACGACTGGTTCAACGCGCTTGCCGTTCTCATAGCCCTGGCTACGGAAATGGGTACACCATGCACCAGCACGCTTACCGTCGCGAGGATAGTAGTCGCTGTAGAAGATGGCGAGGAGCGAGCCGTCCTTGTCGAACACCTCCCAAGCCTGAGCAGTAGGTTCGTAGGAAGGCACATCCTTTGTAACCTCCTTGAATGTGAGGCCGTAGAGTTTGTTGGCAACGTAGAAGATACCCTTCAGCACATTGTTGATTTCAAGATACTGCGAAGCCTCACTCTCGTCGAAGTCGTATTTCGCCTTACGTGCACGGTCAGAATAATAGCGGTAGTCCCAACCCTCAGGTTCGCAGTCGAGACCATCCTTCTTCATCTCCTCGCGGATATCGTTCAGTTCCTCCTTTGCCTTTGCAAGAGCAGGAGTCCAGATCTGGTCGAGGAGGTTATAGACAGCCTCAGGAGTCTTTGCCATTCGAGTGTCGAGAATCTGTGAAGCACAGTCGTCGAAGCCCATAAGTTTTGCACGCTCGAGACGCAGTTTCACGAGTTTTGCACAAATCTCATTGCTGTCGTGCTCATTGCCCGCATTACCACGGTTGTAGTAAGCCTCGTAAACACGGCGGCGCAAGTCGCGGTTGCTGCAATACTGGAGTACAGGGTTGCATGAAGCACGCTGCATATTGAACATCCACTTACCCTCTTCACCCTGAGCCTTTGCCATGTCGGCAGCACGGTCGATGTTAGCCTGTGGAAGACCAGCAAGGTCCTCCAACTTATCGACAACAACGAAGGTGTTGTTGGTTTCGTAGAGCAGATTCTGCGAGAACTGCACCTGAAGAGCACTTATTTCGAGGTTCAACTGGCGGAGACGCTCCTTGTCGGCATCGCTCAGGTTGGAACCGTTACGCTCGAAACGCTTGTAGATTTTCTCGACCATCTTTTGCTGCTCGTGTGTGAGGTCGGCAGGCATATCATCGTACACCTTCTTCACACGCTCGAAGAGAGCAGGGTTCATATAGATATCATCGTTGTGAGCCGAGAGCAGTGGCGACATCTCTGACGAGAGAGCCTGTGTCTCCTTGGTGGAGTTACTGTTATCCAGCGGGTCGAAGGTCATCTCAGCCTTCTCCAGTAGTTTGCCACACTGGTCGAGAGCTACGATGGTGTTCTCGAAGGTAGGAGCCTTCTTGTTGTTGACGATGGCAGCAATCTCAGCCTTCTGCTGAGCCATACCTTTTTCCATCGCCTCACGGTAGTTATCAACAGTGAGCACATCGAACGACTCAATGCCGTGAGCGTTCTGGCTCTTTGTCAAAAGGGGATTTCCCATGTTCTTACTCATTTCGATATTTCCAGAAGCACATCCTGCCAGAATAGCACTCACGGCTACGGCAGAAATCATTTTACGGGAGATTTTCATTGTGTTATAATTGTTCGTTGGTTTATTTTCGTTCTGCAAAGGTAGTAAAAAAAATGCAGAAATCCTCCGTTTTTATTTCTTAATGCGGTGATAGCAGCGTAATCCGTATATTGTGATGACGATGAAGCATATCAAAGGCAGACAGTAACTTACGTTGACGCTTGGCAGTCCGAAGATGATATGCTCTGGTCCGCCGGCATCGATAATGCTACCCTGAAGAGGAGGCATCAGTGCACCGCCAACGATTGCCATCACGAGGAATGCAGCACCGAGAGTAGAGTCAACAGAGCTGACATTCTCAAGTGCGATGCCGTAGATTGTAGGGAACATCAGTGACATGAAGAAACTGATACCCATCAGGCAGTAGAGACCCGTCATACCCTCGATGAACACTGTTCCTGCAGAGCAGAGAGCCGCTCCGATGCCGAAGACAGCAAGCAGCAATCGGCCGTTGACATATCTCATGAGGAAAGTAGCAATGAAGCGTGAGCAGAGGAACATCACCATTGCGATGATGTTGTAGGTTTGAGCTGTTGCTTTGTTTATACCAAGATGGTCGGCATACTGGATGATGAAAGTCCACACCATGATTTGTGCTGCCACATAGAACACCTGTGTGATGACACCCTCACGATAGACGTGGTTGTTCCATAGGTTTTGGAGAGTCTGGCGAGTGCTGCTCTTCTCGGCAGAACCAGCTGTGTTTGGCATTTTCTTCAGTGCAATGATGATGAACATCACCAATACCACACATCCAATAGCCACATACGGATCGCGTATCGTAGCAAGGTCGTGCACCCTGATGTTTGCCTTTTCTGCCTCAGAGAGAGTGGAGAAGATGAGTTGTCCGGCCGCATCACGTTTGTCGCTCCATAGGTTTGGCAGAATAACGAAACTCGCTACAGCCATGCCCGAGAGAGATCCCATAGGGTTGAAAGCCTGAGCAAGGTTCAGACGCTGTGTGGAAGTCTCCTTTGAACCGAGTGAGAGGATGAACGGATTGGCTGTTGTCTCAAGGAAGGCAAGACCGAATGTGAGGATGTAGAGTGAGCAGCAGAAGAATGTGAAATTCTCGAACGATGCTGCTGGAATGAAAAGGAATGCTCCGAATGCGTAGAGAGCCAGTCCCAGCAGGATACCGCTCTTGTATGAGTAGCGGCGAATGAACAATGCTGCCGGAATGGCCATTGTGGCATAGCCTCCGTAGAATGCGAACTGCACCATCGATGCTTTTGTGGCCGATAGTTCCATCACTGTCTGGAATGCAGCCACCATTGGGTTTGTGATGTCATTGGCGAATCCCCACAGTGAAAACAGACTGGTGATGAGGATGAATGGTACGACAAGACTCTTGCCGTTTTTTTTCATGAAGCCGTCTTTCTTTTCCATTATTCAAAAAGTATTTCGTTTTTGTCATTAATCTCTCCACATGCTATCATTTGGACGAGGATGTTTCCTATGCCGGTAGCCTCCACTGGTCCAGCCACGACAGGAAGTCCCGTCGCTTCAGAAGTCATGCGGTTCAGCAGTTCATTGCGCGAACCACCTCCGATGATGTTTATCTGCTTGATAGGTTCAGGCAGCAAAGTGTTGAAATATTCTATTCCCTTGGCATAGCGATGAGCCAGACTCTGCAGCACGATGCGCACTGTCTTGCCAATCGTTGTTGGTTCGGTGAGATGATGCTCCTTGCAGTAGTCTTTTATAGCTTGTTCCATATTGCGCGGATTGGAAAAAACAGGGTCGTCAACATCCACAATAGTGTCTATTGAAGCCTGTTCTGCAGCAGGGAGAATCACATCAAAGGCAACATTCTCGCCACGTTTTTCCCATTCTGCCATGAGGCGTTGCAGGAACCATAGTCCCGTGATGTTCTGCAGGAAGTTTATTTTTCCACCCACACCACCTTCGTTTGAACAGCCTCCCTTGCGAGCCTCTTCGCATAGGATTGGTTCGTCGATGGCAACACCAAGCAGTGACCATGTGCCACTACTGAGGAATGCTGATGGGAAAGGCTTTGCGGCATAACTTGCACTCTGTGTGTCGTGACTGCCCACGGCAATTACTTTCACATCAGTAGTCAGCCCGAGGTCGGCAGCCACTTCGGGAGTGAGGGTGCCGCGAACAGTGCCTGGCATGATGATTTCTGGGAACATCTCGCGACGGAGTCCCAGGCGCTCAATCAGTTCCGTGTTCCAGTTGCGGCTCTTGGCGTCAAGGAGTTCGGATGTGGATGCAATACAATATTCGCAGTTGGCTTTGCCGGTGAGAAAGAAACTGAACAGGTCGGGCATGAACAATAGGTGCTTGGCGCTGTTGAGCACTGGCGAACCCTCACGCTTCATTGCTATCAGTTGGTAGATGGAGTTGATGTCCATCATCTGAATGCCAGCCACGGCATAGTGCTCTGCCACATTGTTCTTCTCGATGAACTCTGCACAGAGGCCGTTTGTATGCTCGTCTCTGTAGCAAATAGGCAGTCCGAGGAGGTTGCCCTGAGCATCGATGAATCCGAAGTCAACGCCCCATGTGTCGATGCCGATACTCACTATGTGCAGGTCGTCGCGTTTGGCTGCAATGCGAATGCCCTCCTTCATATCTTCGAACAGGGCGGGGAAATCCCAATACAGATGTTTGCCAATGCGTATCTGTCGGTTACGGAAACGATGGATTTCCTCAAGGCGGAGTTTGCCCGCCTCAAGGTATCCAGCTAATATTCTGCCGCTGCCTCCACCGAAGTCGGCCGCGAGAAAAGTATTCTTCATCTTAAAACAATCCGTCTTTTGTTGTATGTCCAACGAAATGCATCTCCAGTGCATCGAGTTCCTCCTCGGTCAGTACATTTGGTTTTGTACCAGCCTGGAGAGCCTGATAGACGATGCGACAGCCCATCTCGAAGAACATTGCTCTCTGGAACACATCCTCGAAATCTTTGCCGCATACCACCTGACCATGCTTCAGCAACTGAATAGCATTGCGGTTCTTCAATGCCTCGACAACAGCTTCTGCGAGTTCAGGACTGCCAGGGCGCATGAAAGGAATCTCAGGGATGACGCGCCCTACGTGGAGAGGCATCTCTGCTGTGACATTGATATTGTCAGGACGATCCTCGCAGCAGGCAAGGAGTGTTGCGTAAGGGCTCTGGAAATGGAGAACCACATTTACATCAGGACGGTTGCGCATCACACCAAGGTGGAAAACACTCTCCATAGATGGTTTGATGCCATTGAGCACCTCACCCGTCTCAACCTTGCATACGCTGACCTTCTCCTCGGTGAGGTTTGGCACCCACGAGCCAGTACCACTCACCAGTGCCTCGTCACCTATGCGCCAAGACAAGTTGCCACTTGAACATATTGTCAATCCAGCCTCGCCCACGCGATGAGCCTGACGCACAAATTCCTGTATTTCTATTTTTGTTATCATGATTGTTTCTTATATTTTATTTTCACTTACTTATACATCGGGCCGAAGTTCTGGCAAGCACGGAAGTCTGCACCTTCCTTATCCATGCCGAATGCGTTCCATGCTGCTGGGCGGAAGATGTCCTTCTCCTCAACATTATGCATGCAAACAGGTATGCGGAGCATAGAGCACAATGTGATAAGGTCGGCACCGATATGTCCGTAAGCAATGGCACCATGGTTGGCACCCCAGTTGTTCATCACGCTGTAAACATCCTTGAAGGCGTCCTTTCTTGGGTCGAGGCGTGGAGCAAACCATGTTGTAGGCCATGTAGGGTCGGTACGCTTGTCGAGGGTGTTGTGGACATCGGCAGGCAACTCAACGCTCCATCCCTCGGCAATCTGGAGGACAGGACCGAGACCTGCTACCATGTTCAGGCGCAACATTGTCATTGGCATGCCGCCCTTTGTGAGGAAGTGTGAAGAATAGCCACCACCGCGGAAATAATCGCGATCAGCAGGCATCCACTGTGTAGCCTTCAGGCAAGCCTCAGCATCAGCATCGGTCATCTCCCAGTGAGGCTTCATTGTTGGGTTGCCCTCAGCATCGGTCATAGCACCTGTAGCATCGAGGGTGGTAGCACCAGAGTTGATGAGATGGATGAAACCACCGGCAGCACCGCCTTCTGCTGTCCATCCGGTGACACGCTTCACTGCCTCAGGACTCCAATATGTACGAACATCGGAGAACATTACACCACGATTGGTGAGCAGATGTCCGAAGAGCATTGATATGCCATTGAGGAAGTCGTTTTCAGTAGCGAGCACCTTTGCTTCGCGGATACCGTTCCAGTCGTATGACGAGCACATGAGTGACTCAGGGAAGTCGAAGTTTGGTTTATAGTCAGTCCACTGACGCTGGCCCTGCACACCGGCACAGATTGCGTTATGGCCCTTTGCCTCTTCGAGATAGCCAAGTTCCAGCAGACGAGGGTTGCCCTCCATAAGGTCGCGGATAATCATCATATTCTTTACGGTGAACTCCCAGTCAGCATCCTTCTCCTCACGGTTCTTGCCTTTGCCCTTACCATTGAAGCTGGTCATTGGTGTTCCAGGGAAGAGAGGGCGCTCCTCGTTGTAGTCGTGACCTTCATTGGTCTTACAGTACTTCTCCACCCATGCCATAGCCTTCTCAAACTCCTCATGGTCGTAGATGCCGAAGTCCACACGGCGGAGGATTTCAACAAGGTCAACATACTCTGTACGCATGCCGAGATAATGCTGCAGGAAGTCAGCATCGACGATAGAACCAGCGATACCCATACAGGTGTTGCCGAGCGAGAGGTAACTCTTTCCGCGCATTGTTGCCATTGCGATTGCAGCGCGTGCCCAACGCAGAATCTTCTCAGCCACATCGGCAGGGATAGAGTTGTCGTTGAGGTCCTGAACATCATGTCCATAGATGCCGAAAGCAGGCAGACCCTTCTGTGCGTGAGCTGCGAGAACGGCAGCGAGATATACTGCACCTGGACGCTCTGTTCCGTTGAATCCCCATACAGCCTTTGGCCAATGTGGGTGCATGTCCATTGTTTCCGAACCGTAGCACCAGCAAGAAGTGACGCTGATGGTGGCACCGACGCCTTCACGTTCGAACTTCTCCTGGCAGGCTGCGCTTTCAGCCACGCGGCCTATGGTAGTATCAGCAATGACACACTCCACTGGTGAACCGTCGCCATTGCGCAGGTTGCTACTGATAAGTTCTGCTACTGCATGAGCAAGAGCCATGGTCTTTTCTTCAAGACATTCACGAACGCCACCCTGACGACCGTCAATGGTTGGGCGAATACCGATTTTTGGATACTGCATAATTAGGTTTTTAGTTATATTAGTAAGATTATAATTATTTCCCCACAAAGTTAATAAATAAAAATTAAAATCAGCAAAAAGAGGCATCTTTTTTCTATTCTGTAACGAGATAGATAGGCTCTTTTATGAAAAAAACTATGCGAAAATGGGTACTTAATGTCTAAATGTCGAATGTCTAATGTCCAAAAAATGGCATTTAGGATTTTGCACGTTGTTCCGATATGTTCTGAAATTCCTTTACATTGATTTTCAGCGCGCATAAAACCGCCGTTTTCTGTTCGTCAAACCGCCGTGCGGACAGCGCAAAACCGCTGAAATGAGGCTGTCAAATCAATACTTTTACAGCACTATTTGGGCTGTTTTGTAATCGCCTGATTATCAGTCCGTTCTGTTGCTCGTTTTTTGTCAACCTGCAAGAGCGTGCATATTCATTAGGCATGAATATATTTTACATTATTGCGACAATATAGAATCGGTATAGTGAAAATTCGACATTTAGACATTAGACATTTAGACATTAAGGCCCCCTGCAATAGTGAAAAATGGGTACTGAGAGGTACAGGAAGCCGTGGCTTGGGTGGAGGGAAGGGCAAAAATCATTGTTCCGGAAGCAATGAAAAAATGCACGCTTTGAAGTGAAAATTTGCAGTTATTAGGGTGAAAATACGCAGTTAGATAGTATAAAGTAGTATTATAGAGCAATTTTTTAGTAATATTGATTTTATATATAAATCACTGAATATCAACTACTTACCTCTTGTTTGGTATAACATTTCCAGAAAAAATTGGGTACATTTCGCAAATTGCATGCCCTTAATGTCTAAATGTCTAATGTCTAAATGTCCAAAAACGACTATTCCGCTCTCCATACTCTCTCCCCAAAAGCGGATTCTCTCACAAGTCTGCATCTTGCGAGCCTTGATGACTCGCTCACGGATATTCTCACTCGGTTCACCCTGCTCAGCCTTGGAGATGTCCTTAAATTCCACAGCGGAAATTTCAACCTGCAGGTCTATTCGGTCTAAGAAAAGAGGGTCCGCTGATTTTACTCACTTTTGTACTGCTTTGTCATCTCTTTATTTTTTTGTTTAACCTTCATGTAAAGGAAGCTCAGTATTATCGTAAGACAAATGCTATAAACGATTACCAGACCTTCACCATACCACCATGCATCTTCCCATCCCAAGATTTCACCTCCATTGACTATTTTATGCCTCCAAACCCGTGAAGAAGGTAATAAACGACGGATTATCTCATCAAGGTGGTATGACAGATTAACGAAAAAGATACCTTCTACGATAGTTTCTATCACGCTAAACCTATATTTATACAATATCATGAATACTGGCAGATTCAATACAGGATAGATAACACCGCATGCAATACCAGCAAAAGCAGGAGATGAAAAAGGCGTTTGCTGTTCTGGCGGGTAATAGTACTGTATGACTACCGTTTCAAGGAAAACCACAAGAGCAATAGTGACTACACTCAAAAGATATGTTCGCAGTATGTATAATAAAAATTTTTTCATATTGCATAAATTGCCTTCTTTAGTAGAGGCTTTATCTTTCTGCCCAGTCACCGCGGTCGAGGTTGCGGTAGCCTGCGGCTTCGATTATTTGTAACAGCCAGTACCATGTTATGTTTTGCTGCTAAGATACACTATCTAAACAATATACCTAAAGACAGGGATTACTTCTATACGCAACCCACCCTCGGTAATGATTTCTTCTTCGTTATAGGTGATAATCTTGAGACTGTCAACGTTTAAGAATGAGGCTGCCTTCTTCAGCGCATCTACTTCCCGCTTGCGGGTGTTCAGGTCGCGGATTGAATAGGAAACCTGAATGAGTTCATTATCATCTGGTACGTAGAAATCTACTTCTATGTTCTTGTTGTAGTAGAGCAGACCATCGCCATGCTTGCGGTAGAGATGTATGGCAACAAGATTTTCGAGCAACTTTGTGTCCGGTTCCGTGATGAACAGATTCAGCAGGCCGTTGTCAAAGAAATAATGCTTTTGGATTGTAGCTCTTTCTGACAGCGAGTCTGTATAGTTGGAAATACTAAAAGAGAGGTACGCATCATGCATATACCCGAGATAATCGCTAATTGTCTCACGGGTTATCTTGGTGCCGTCGCCTTGAAGAATATTCTGCAGGCGTTTGACGGACATAGGCTGCATTACACTCTCTGCCAGTTTCCTTACCATCAACCGAAGGCTCCTTTCGTTGCGGATATGATTTCTTACTACAATGTCTGACAGAAGTATCTTATCATAGAGCGACTGATGCCATGTGCGCTTGTCTATCATTGGGAAACACTCTGCCAGACCGCCCATGTAGAAGTATTCATTCATCATACGTACTACGTCTGCTCTGATAGGAGAAAGTTCCCAATGATCCTTCAGCTCGATTCTGCTGTAATGGAGATACTCTCTGAAGGTGAAGGGAAAAACCTCTCGCAGAAGATACCTACCCCCAAGGGTGGAAGCAAT
>JAZQOD010000171.1:0-13886 GCA_045627685.1 Prevotella sp.
AATTTTCGTATTGTCAAAGCGCCGTTTTTATGAGATAAAAGCGCCGTTCCAATATGCTTATTTGGGTGAAATGATATAGTCATTTGGGCGTTTTGATTTTGGTGCAAGGCACTACAGCCAAAATACGATTAAAAATCGCGCTTTAACTTTCTTGAAATACTTTTACATGTGATGTATAATATTTTTACTTCGTGGTGGCTGTGAAGGGTACTTTTGCGAGAATGCGAGAATGCGAGTTTGCGAGAAAGTGTGGTGAAAGGGGGATTTGCGCCAAGGTCACAAGGCCCGAGAAGTATAGAAACAAAGGCATAGCCTTTAAGTGTTAAAAATGTAAATAAAGTCGGGGGGTTGTGCCGGTAATTCAAAAAAAAATCGTAACTTTGTATGTAAATATGAGATTAACGTTTTGTGCAAAAAATAATAGTTATATAATGAAGAAACAGTATCTTTTCTCAGTGCTCTTTACATTGGCTCTTGTAGTGATCCCATCACTCAAGGCTTCAGCTGCAGTGCTCCCATCGCTCAAGGCATCGGCAACCACAACAGCATCGGCTTTCCCTTTGCATAAGGCTTCGGCATCAATGCTTCATAAGGTTCCAGCAGATGCGAGCATTCAGGCTCAGTCGTTCGGATTCCTCGATGGAACGGATGGCATGACATGGCATTTTACTCAGGAAAATGAAAGTGAGTTCTATACATATACAAAGTCAACTGTCACTGTGTATAACTCAAAGCGCGAACTGGAGGGTTCATTCACTGTGGAGGTTCCTGCAGGCATGACGGTGAATATGATCGAGCCTTTCGGTCTTGTCACAACAAAACTGTTTGATAAGAATGCTTCTACAAAAGAAGTGTTGGTATATCTCCACGAGGTAGGCAATGCAGACAATGGTTACAAAGGAAAGGACCATCTCTATGCTTATACCATCGGTGGTGGCAAGATTGCTGAGTTCGATGGCGACGGAATGATTGTCGATGCTTCGCCTAACGAGTGGACTCTGTGGCAGCGCCTCGTTGTAAGTCATGAGAATGCCGACGGTGTAAACACTGATATCGACATCTATCGTGCTCCATCATGGGGTGATGATACTGCTGTCCTCGACAAGACATTGCAATATCCAACTCTCAACCTGACTTATATCGACGGTCCAATCGTCAATTTCTACAAGATTGACAACAATCCATACATCGTAATCAGCCATTACGAGAAACCTTTCGTTGAGTATGATGAGAATGGCAATCAGGTGATGGACTACGAGACTTTCATGCCTCATTTCACAGAAGACAACTCGTTCGTTATCGAGACCTTCGACAAGAACTACAACCTCGTCAGTTCGTTCTCTGTACCAACGAATCTCCATTCCGATAAGTATATCACCCGCATGAACTCCTTTGGTGTCTTTGGCGACAAGGATTTCACCCGCGGTTTCTTCTCGGGCGATGGCAAATTCAACTATATCATCCAGAACAACGATGTGACACAGACCACAGAGTATGTGGCTTCGTATGTGGTGTATGATCAAGATGGTCGTAAGGTGCGCACGATTGCAGAAAATGTAGGTGACAACTTCAAGAAACTCGCTGACATCAAGGGCAAGGAAGATCAGTGGATTTTCATTGATGCCGAGGGTACATCGCTCATCATGGTTGATCTCCCTTCATGCCGTAAGAACGCGCTCCCTGAGAGAATCGATGATTACAGCATCTCGTTCAATATCGACCGTATCCCTGCCGACAACGAGGCTGGCTATCAGTATATCATGGGTGTGAACGAGGCTACAACAAACGAGACTGGCACCGACGTCATTGCGATGTTTGCATATCTCAACGCCGACTTCTCAACCGACCATTATGTGTATATCAACATGGGGCCTCTCGCACAGACTTTCACCCCATTGGTAAACAACCAGGGCCTCGATCCATACCTCTTCAATACCGACGACCTGCATGAGTTCCTATTCTTCTCGAAGGTTCGCGACAACGAGGATGCTACTGGTGGTCATAACGCTCTGTTCATTGCCAACGACAACGGCGAGATCGTAGAAACCTTCAACCTCGCTTCGGGAAATGAGAAGGGTGACATCTGGTCTGCAATGATAATGAACTACGGTTCAGACAGTCCTTCGCTCTTCGTGAACTACTACAACTGGGACGAAGATACAAACACTATCGAGTTCTATGACCTGCCACTCAAGAAATTTGCTGCCGGTGGCGATGGTAGTGCAGACAATCCATACCTCATCTCATCGGTAGGCGACCTCGCGCAGATTGTCAAGGAACCAAACGCTTCATATCGCATAGCAAAGAGTTTCAATGCCTATGGTCATCCAGTGGCTATCGAATCGTTCAGTGGTGAACTCGATGGTAACGGCATGACAATTGAGAACCTTGATGTAACATCCGACAACTATTATGGTGGTTTGTTCGGCAATGCTACAGGTGCAAAAATCCACGACCTCACTCTTGATTCACCTGTTGGTGATGTCACCAGTGGCAACCAACAGTTCGGTCTTCTTTCAGGTTTTGCTATCTCAACAACATTCGACAACATCGTTGTCAAGGATGCTGTTATCAACAACGAGTATTCTTATGTGACTCCTCTCGGTGTCATCGCCGGTATGGCTTCGGCAGAGACAACCGTTACCGATTGTTATATCAACAATGCAACAGTCAACACCAACAGCCGTGTTGTCGGTGGAGTAGTGGGTGAGATGCGCACAAGTTCCCTTGTTGCCAGCACAGCCGTTGCCAACTCACACCTCACTGCCAATGGTGAACTCGGTGCTATCACCGGTATCGTTGGTACTGGTTGCAAGGTCAGCGACTGTTCGGTATCAGCCACCGAACTGACAGCCAACAATTTCCTTGGTGGTGTTGCAGGTCGTTGTGGCGTTTCGTCTTCTCGTGGCATCATCGAGCGTTGTGTTGTTTCGGCTACCCTCAACTGTCCATTCCTTACAGACAATGCCGACAATGTAGCAGACTGTGCTGTAGGTGGTATCGCAGGATATGTTGAACCAGACTGGCAGTATGGCGGTCTGGGCATGATAAGCGGCAATGTGCTCTATGAATGCAGGTTGAAGTCGCCGAATAATAATTTCTATTATGGTCCTGAACTGCGTATCGCTGGTCGTACTGTCAACGATGAAGACGATACCCGTGTAGAGGCAGGCCTGAACCAGAACTATCAAAAGCCATTCGACCTTGATGGTGTGGCAGTACCAACTGATTACGAGGCAAACAGTGTATATGGAAAGATTCTCAATCCAGGGGAGGCTCCTGAAATTGATTTCTGGACAGGTCTCGGATATCAGTTCGGTGACTCATCGGTAGCACCGTGGAACTATGCAGAGAACAACCGTCCATACCTCTATTTCGAAACAGGTTCACCTATCAGCGGCATCTCTACCATCACCCCAACAGGCAAGCCTGGTTTGGTGAACGGTATCTACACTATTGACGGTCGCCGTGTAGAAAATACCTCAAAGACAGGTCTTTATATCATCAACGGCAAGAAAGTTATTCGATAACCATCTATAAGCGATGAGAAAAATCAACAAACTACTGTTACTGTTCCTTGTGCTGCTGACAGGAGTGCCGGCATTTGCACAGAACAATGATAACGAACCGATGCTTACCATCTGGACCAACCGTTACCAGCAATATGGCGACGAGAATATTTTCCAGATGTCGATGACGGCATTGCAGAGTCTCGGACATACCAATGTAGAGGTGGACTTCGGATATGGTCGTCAGCCGTTTGTCATCAGTTCCGATGCAAACATTGGCGAGGATGCTGAAAATGAGGTAGTCACCGGTGGTTCGCTCATCTCGGGTTCTGTAAGCCCGGAAGGAGTGGTTCGCGTCTATGGCGATCCTACAAGCATCGACTTTCTCGATTGTCATGGTTCAAATGTTACCGCTGTTGATATCAGTCGTCTATCCAATCTCGCTATATTCGAGTGCGGACATAATGAGATTGACGCTCTCAATACGTCGGGGTTGGCATATCTCGAATATCTTGACGTTAAGGACAACCCGTTCTCCGAGGGACTGGTGCTTGGTGAGCACAACTATCTGAAGTATCTCAATATCAATCAACTTGGTGACCATGCCCTTGATAATGTCTCAGGCATCGTCAATGTTTCCCGTTATCCTGCCCTCAACATCTTTACAGCGTGGGACAGTCACTGTCTGCGTAGCATCGATGTCACGGGATGTCCGAACCTCATCCAGTTGAGCATCGACAATACCGGTGTCACCTCGCTCGACCTTTCCGGCAATCCATACCTTCGTATTCTCAATATCTCTGACTGCGGTTTTCAGAATATCGACCTCTCTCACAATGAGTATCTCATAGAACTGTATGCCGACAATCAGGGACAGGACACCAACGACCGTAAGTTGAGCGCCCTTGATTTGAGCCACAACACCTATCTGCAGCGCATCACTTGTTCGGGCAACAACCTCACAAGTATCGATATCAGCAAGCAGTGGAACCTCGTCACCCTCGAGGCACATCACAACCATCTGTCGCGAATTGATGGTATTGATTGCAGCCTTCCTCAAGGAGAACGCCCTGACTCGCTGGCTTACCTCGGTGTGACCTATAACAATTTTGATTTTACCAATCTCCCGATGGTAGATCCTCGGACCGAGTTTGAGTACGAATCGCAGTTTGAACTCCCTGTCGAGAAGGAGTACGGAGTAGGTGAGGCAGGTAAACTTGACCTCAGCAGATATATCCTTCGTGAAGGAACCTCAACAGCCGTGGCTCTTGCAGGAATCGCTCGCGATGGATTCTCATACGACTATCAACTCATTGACGGCGAGGATTTTGTTTTCGATGAAGAGGCGGGAGTCATCACATTCCTGAAAGCCCAGAACGACAGTGTGCAAGTGGCTTGCTTCAATGATGTGTTTAATGGGGTAGTGCTGCTGACGCAGAAGTTCCTTGTTCGTTCGGCAGAAGACTACGGCACCCCTGTGGAGCACTTCAATATAATTCCTTCCATCAATACCAATGCAAAGATCGGAGTGACAACCCGCGAGGACGAGACACTGTATGCTGACTTTGGTGATGGAATCAGAAAAGAGTTCAATACAGAAGGTGGAGTGCCAACGGTACTTACAGGAACTGCAGTCGGAGCAGTGAGAGTCTTCGGACGAGTGGCAACAGTGATTGATGAACTTTCTATTGACAAGTTGCCTCTTACAAGCATCGATATAAATCGTCTGACCGATTTGAAGTCGTTGAGCATCACCAACTGTCTGCTCGAGGATATCGACCTCGGATGGAATCATCTGCTCACCAGTATCAATCTCGCAGACAACCATCTTACTCATCTCGACCTCAACGGCGAGAACAGCGCATTCAACAAGAACCTGCTGCGTTCAGTCAATGTGAGCAACAACCACCTGGAGAGTTTTGTTCCAGGACTGGCATCGGTCACCATCAGTGAGATGGACTGCAGCAATAACCTCCTCACTGAAATAGATCTCAATACTATGGCTCGCGTACGCGCGCTGAACCTTAGTAATAATAAACTGGAGTCGGTACGCTTCGAAGACTGTGCAGCCCTTCAGTCGCTCAATGTCAGTGGCAATTTGTTGAAAACGATAGATATCAGTTTCTGTCCATATCTTGCTGACCTCGATATCTCAGGCAACAATTTCACCTTTGCCACGCTCCCAGAAGCCAAGGAAGGTATGACGATGGTCCCACAACAGGATATCAAAGTGGCATCGCGTGCTATGAGTGTTGACCTCTCGGCTCAGGAGGAAATCCGCGGAACAAAGACTGCCTTCACATGGAAAAATGTGCAGACCGGTGCAACCCTCGTTGAAGGTGCCGACTATTCCATCACCGCCGGCAAGACCGTCTTTTCAGAAAATGTTATCGGTCAGACCCTCCGCTGTGAGATGGAAAATGCACTCTATCCTGATTTCACAGGCAGAAATGTTCTCAAGACAACAAACATCATTGCTGCAGGCATGCCACAGTATTGCATCGCTTCGTTCACAACACCGGTAGGCGGCGAGAACGCACTCCTTTCACTGGCAGCCACAGAGCCCGATACATATATCTATATCGATTGGGGCGATGGTGATTTGAAGGAGTATCCACTCCAGACCATGTACACTGTGTTCCGTGACGACAAGACCATCGGTGGTGCAAATGTGAAGGTATATAGCGGAACTGCCCCTCATGGCAATATGTATGTGTTCAGCACAGACAGCATCACCATGCAGAACCTGCATGTAGAGAACATGACCGAGTTGTACTGCCTGTCGATCAACCATGCGGGAATCGACAATATCGATATCTCGCAGAATATGAAACTGGGTGAGTTGATTCTCGAAGGCAACCACTTCTCGACTATCGACCTCTCTGCTCATAATACCCTCAACTATGTGGTGCTCTCCAACAACGAACTCACCGAGTTCCGCTTACCACAGAGCAATCATATTGGATGGTTTGCTGCGTCGTATAATAATCTGGAAGTGGTTGACTGGAGCCAACTTTCCGATGTCTATAGTCTTGACCTTGCAGGAAACAACCTCTCGGAAATCGATATGTCGAAGATGCCAGGGCTCGGTCAGTTGTTCATAGCACAGAACAACCTGCATGAGATAGACCTGACGGCTCACCCGAACATCTTTGTGTTGGATATCGCAGCCAACAAGTTTGATTTCACCACGCTCCCTTATCCGTCAATTCCGGTGTTCTTCTATGGCAAGCAGCAACCGCTTGAAGTGGAGTGTGTTGATGGAAAGATTGACCTCACATCGCAGATGGCCGCTTGGGACCAGCCTTCCGAGATATTCTTCTTCGATGGTGCGGTAGAGGTGACTGTCGATGAGGATGGTAATGCAGTGTTAGAAGCCACAGAACTATATGAAGGTACAGACTTCTTCAACAACGGTGGTATCATCACCTTCGCTGAAGATCACGAGGGCGTGACAGGACTCGTAGTAAATGAACTCTATCCGAGTCTGCTGCTCTATACAACGATGATTCCGGTGACAGCCGATCCTACAGGCATTGATACAGTGGAAACAGAGAGCACGGAGTCTCCGTCGTACAATATCCTTGGTCAGCGTGTATGCAGTTCAGCCCGCGGACTCATCATCCGCAACGGCCGCTGCTATTTCCAGAAATAAATAAAGAGCACCTCGAGGGGTGCTCTTTGTTTTATCTCTGTTCCGTAGGGTGATTCCATTTTTCTTGCACCCTGTCGTGGAAATTGTTCGGATAACTGTCGTATTCAAACTGCACGCTGAATGAGAACTTGTCGTTCGGCATCCAGGTTACTCCTGCACCAATCCTGTCGCCCATCATTCCCATGTCGTAGAGAGGGTGCATTGGGTAACCGAAGCCATAAGGTCCGTATCCGTAAGGCCCGTAATGACCGAAGAATGACGACCTGTTGTCCATGAACGACTTCTGACCGTAAACATACGCTTCCCAGTGCTCGTTGAAACGGTAACTGACAATTCCAGTGATGCCGGCACTGCGGAATGAACCATAGTTAGTGGAATAGTTGTTGAGATATGCTCCTACGGCAATCGACCATTTGTCGTTGAGCGGTTTTGCATATACCGCCGACAGGTTCTGTCCCCATCCGCTGAAAGCATTCTTGCCGAAGGATGTGAAAGCAGAGATGCCAGCATTGACATTCAGTCCCTCGTGGAGGTTCCAACCACCGAAAGCCCCGAAATGAGGGTACCACATATATCGGTGACTCGCCACGCGCCCCATATAATCCACAGTAGGCAGATGGAGTGAGTCGGTGGTGGTAGTCTTGTTGTCGAAGGTTGCCACCGGAACCATTCCATTCAGGTATTCACGGTCGTCATCGACATATTCATCATCAATATCCTCAACTGATGATGTCACCACAATCTGTTTATTGTCCTCCTGGGCAAAAACCGTCAGCGAGAACATTGTTGCTATGATAATTATCCAATTCTTTCTCATTTCAATGCCAAAATTACTTCTATTTGTCGTAACAACAAAAGTTTTAAAATCTTTTTTATATTTATTATCATATTTTTTTTTGCAATTTCTATATATTTTACTTAATTTTGCCGTTGAGAAACTACAATACTGATAAAAATGAAGAAGTTTATCCTCACAATCCTTGCGATTTCCTTGTTTTCTATCGCATCGGTATCGGCTCAGGGCCGTCAGACTAAAACATCGAAAAAGGTTGGTGCTTTCTTGAGCAAGTCAAGAGATGTAGCCGAACAGACTGGTGGTGCCATCAGCGATTTCTTCGGTTTCGACGATCGTGTCGTAAACAAGGAAGACCTTATCAAGATCAAAGGCACATATTATATGCCTCTCTACAGCGTGAACCTGTACAAAGGTACAGATGCTGCCGAGTTCCCTGTTCAGTGTCGTGAGATGTTCGCCCGTCGTTTTCCATTGGCAACAATCATCTCTGTTGCGATGCCTCAGACTCAATGGCTGAAGGAGGAGATTGTGAAGAGCCGAATGGTGGTGGGCTATCTGCAGACAATGTATTGTTTCATCATTGCGCGTGATGGCGAGGATGGATATATCAACGCTCGCTTCTCATATAAGATGTATAGAGAGGCCGGCTCACATTATGTGGCACTTGAGGGAAACTGGCCTAAATGGGAACGCACTGATTTCCTCTCACAGGGAGTCTATGCCAAACTGCTGACCAAATAATGAGCCTCTTATCGAAAAATTATCATTGAAATGCTAACTTTTTCTGCAAAATGTTTGCAAGAATGAAAAAATAGTTATAAATTTGCATTTGAAAATGGCGTTTTAATGTCTTTTCGACTAAAAAAGAATTGAATATGAATAAGTCTTATGCATACTTTTACGGCTTTTACTTTTACTTTGCAGGCAATTGTGAAGCGGGAAGTTGCGTATAGAATTCAACTTAGGAAAATATAAAGCAAAATGCTAAGGTCCCGCTTCACAGAAATATGAAGCGGGATTTTTAGTTTCAGGCATAACATTATATGAAAAGAATAGCAATACAAGGAAGAATCGGTTCGTTTCACGACATCGCAGCACATGAATATTTCAAAGGTGAACAGATACAACTCATCTGCTGTGCAACCTTCGAACAGGTGTTCGCCGAGATGGAGGCTGACCCTACTATCATTGGTATGGCGGCTATTGAGAACACCATCGCCGGTTCGCTGCTCCATAACTACGAACTGCTGACAGCATCGGGCAAGACCGTTGTTGGTGAACATAAGGTGCACATTCAGCATTCCATCTGTTGTCTGCCCGATGATGACTGGTCAACTATCAACGAAGTCGATTCTCATCCGGTAGCACTCATGCAGTGCCGCGATTTCCTGGCAAAGCATCCGGAACTGAAAGCCGTTGAGACCGACGACACCGCTGGTTCGGCTGAGATGATCAGCGAAAAACTCCTGCACGGTCATGCCGCTATCTGTCATTCCAGTGCTGCAGAATATTACGGCATGAAAGTTCTTGAGGACAGCATCGAGGACAACAAGCACAACTACACCCGTTTCCTTGTGATGTCAAGCCCAACAAAAGCCGACTTCCTCCGTCCTCTTGAAAAGGCCAACAAGTCGAGCATCGTATTCTCGCTGCCTCATTCCGAGGGTTCGCTGTCGAAAGTGCTTACCATTCTCTCGTTCTATGACATCAACCTCACCAAGATTCAGTCGCTGCCAATTATCGGCCATGAGTGGGAATATCTGTTCTATGTAGATGTCACCTTCGAGAACCTCACCCGCTATCGTCAGTCCATCGATGCTATCATTCCGCTGACAAAAGAATTGAAAATATTAGGAGAATACTGTGCATCGTAGATGCAAGTTATTAGTTATTAGTGATTAGTTATTTGACCAAAAGAATATGAGTATTATACCTGCAGAGCGTCTTTCGCTCGTACAAGAATACTATTTCAGTCGCAAACTCAAAGAAGTGGCACAGATGAATGCCGAAGGAAAGGATATCATCTCGCTTGCCATCGGTTCGCCTGATATGCCTCCTTCACAGCAGACCATCGACAAGCTCTGTGAGGTAGCTCAGCAACCTACCGCCCACGGCTATCAGCCAACCATGGGTACCCCTGAACTTCGTGAATCGATGGCTGGATTCTATAAAAGAGCCTATGGGGTGGATATTGACGCCAAGAGCGAAGTGTTGCCTCTCATCGGTTCGAAGGAGGGAATACTCCACACAACACTCGCCTTTGTCAATCCTGGTGATGAGGTGCTCGTTCCTAATCCTGGATATCCTACATACACCTCGCTGAGCAAGATTCTCGGTGCGAAGATAGTGAACTATAATCTCATTGAGGACAACGACTGGCAACCCAATTTCGATGAACTCGAAGCAATGGATCTCAGTCGCGTCAAACTGATGTGGACCAACTATCCAAATATGCCTACTGGCGGTAATGCACGGATGGAGACTTACGAGCGACTGGTGAAATTTGCCAAGGACCATAATATCGTTGTGGTGAACGACAATCCATACTCGTTTATCCTCAATGAAAAGCCGCTCTCGATAATGATGGTTGATGGAGCAAAAGACTACTGTCTGGAGTTCAATTCCATGTCGAAGTCGTTCAATATGCCAGGCTGGCGTGTAGGAATGGTGGTAGGAAATGCACAGTTCGTGAACTGGATACTCAAGGTGAAGAGCAATATTGACTCGGGTACCTTCCGTGGAATACAACTCGCTGCTGCCGAGGCATACAACACCAACAGTCCAGAGTGGCATCAGGAATATAATATCAATGTGTACCGTCGTCGCAGGGATATCGCAGAACAGATAATGACAGTCCTCGGTTGCAGTTTCGACAAGAACCAGGTTGGGATGTTCCTATGGGGCAAAATTCCCGAGCACTACAGCAACTGCGAGGAACTGACAGAGAAGATACTACATGAAGCCCGCGTCTTCATTACTCCGGGATTCATCTTCGGCAGCAATGGTGATCGATACATCCGCATCTCACTCTGTGCCAACGAGGCAAAGATACAGGAAGCCCTTGAGAGGATAGTGAGGAGTGTGTAGTGAGAAGTGAGTAGAGAAGGGGGTAATGTTGAATAATTGAAAATATTGAAATTAAAGATATGGACTTGAACATCAAACCATTAGGATTGCCAAGTGACCTTGAGCGTCCTTTCGTCATTGCAGGACCTTGCAGTGCAGAGACCGAAGAACAACTGATGACCACTGCTCATCAGTTGAGTGATAAGGGTTGTCATATTTTCCGTGCAGGAATATGGAAACCTCGTACCAAGCCGGGTGGCTTTGAGGGAAACGGCGAGACTGCCCTCCCTTGGATGCAGCAGGTGAAGAAAGAAACAGGAATGCTTATCACTACTGAGGTGGCTACTCCTGAGCATGTGGAACTCGCATTGAAGTATGGTATCGACCTGCTTTGGGTTGGTGCACGTACCACTGCAAATCCGTTTGCTATGCAGGCTTTGGCTGACTCATTGAAAGGTGTCGATGTCCCTGTGTTGGTGAAGAACCCTGTCAATCCAGACCTTGAACTCTGGATTGGTGCTATGGAACGTCTCAATCAGGCTGGCGTAACCCGTCTGGGTGCTATCCATCGCGGTTTCTCAAGCTACGACAAGAAGATTTACCGCAACCTTCCTATGTGGCAGATTCCTATCGAACTGCATCGTCGCAATCCTGACTTACCTATCGTTTGTGACCCAAGTCATATCGCTGGTCGTCGTGATCTTATTGCTCCTCTCTGTCAGCAGGCGATGGACCTCGGTTTTGATGGACTCATTGTTGAGTCGCACTGCAATCCAGATGCAGCATGGAGCGATGCCAATCAGCAGGTGACACCAGAGGTTCTGGATTATATCCTTTCATTGCTTGTCATCCGCGATGAGACCGTCACAACAGAAGGCATCTCACAGTTGCGTCATCAGATTGATGAACTCGACAACCAACTGATGGAACTGTTGGCAAAGCGTATGCGTGTATGTCGTGAGATCGGTCAGTATAAGAAGGAGCACAATATGACTGTTCTGCAGGCAGCCCGCTATAATGAGATTCTCGATAAGCGAGGAGTCCAGGGCTCAATGTGTGGCATGTCAGCCGACTTTGCCGCAAAGATTTTTGAAAGCATCCACGAAGAATCCGTCCGCCAGCAGATAGAAATTATTAACAAATAAGTTTAAAATTTCAATGAAAATTTTAATCCTTGGTGCAGGCAAAATGGGGTCGTTCTTCATCGACCTGCTTAGTTTTGACCACGAAGTGGCTGTGTTCGAGAAAGATGTGAAGCGAATGCGTTTCACATACAACTGCCAGCGTTTTACAACGATGGAGGAGATCAAGGAGTTCCGACCAGAACTCTGCATCAACTGCGTCACACTCAAATATACCATCTCGGCATTCGACGATGTCCTGCCACACCTCCCTCAGGAATGTATCCTGAGTGATATCAGTTCAGTAAAGACCGACCTGAAGGAATACTACGAGAACTGTGGGCATCGCTATGTCTCAACCCATCCGATGTTCGGCCCTACCTTCGCCAACCTCAACCAACTGTCCGAGGAGAATGCCATCATCATCAGCGAAGGTGATTATATGGGACGCTGTTTCTTCAAGGATGTTTACAGCAAACTTGGACTCAATATCTATGAGTACACCTTTGAGGAGCACGACCGGACAGTCGCTTACTCACTGAGTATCCCGTTTGTCAGTACATTCTCGTTTGCTGCTGTCATGAAACCGCAGGATGCACCAGGAACAACCTTCAAGCGACACATGAGAATAGCCCGTGGAGTATGTTCCGAGGATGATTATCTGTTGCAGGAAATACTCTTCAACCCATATACCTACGATCAGGTGTCACTAATTCGTGATGAGTTGAAGGAACTTATGGATATCATTGACCACAAGGATGCAACACGCATGCGAACCTATATAAATAAGATTCGGGCGAATGTCAAAGCACAGAAGTAGAATTGCAATAATCCTGTTGAGCCTCATACTGGTGAACGTCTTGCCGGTAGAGGCTCAAACTGTTTTCGGAGATGAAAATAGCCCAAAACGAGGTTACGGGTTACGCTTTGTTGTGGCGGAACTCAACTGTGAGAATCTTTTTGACTGCGAAGATGACTCCCTCAAGGCTGATGAGGCTTTTCTGCCCAATGGGATAAACCGTTGGACACCGAAACGTTATTGGAAAAAACTAAACAATATTGCTCGTGAGATAATCTCCCTCGGTGAGGGCGATGATGGGACTGCTGCTATTCCAGATTTGGTGGGACTGTGCGAGGTGGAGAACGATAGTGTGTTATTTGACCTCACACATCGCTCGCTCCTGAGAAATGCCAAATATGAATATCTTATAACAAACTCTCCAGACTTGCGTGGCATCGATGTGGCACTCCTGTATTCACCGCTAACATTCGGAATATTAGACACTTACAGCATTCGCATCCCTTCTCAAAAGGATATGCGACCAACACGCGATATCCTCTATGTCAAAGGTAGAGCAGCATCGTCAGATACACTGCATGTCTTTGTGGTTCACGCCCCAAGTCGTTCGGGTGGTGAGATAGAGACAAGAAAGAACCGCGTGCTGGTAGCAACAAAACTGTGCGAGAATATCGATTCCATTCAAGCACTTTGCCCCCGCCAGAAAATCATTGTCATGGGTGATTTCAACGACTATAAGGGAGATAAGAGCCTGAAGATTATTGAGAAACACGGAATGACAGAGGTGTCGGCTTTGGCAAAAGGCAAGAACGGTGCAAAGGGCACATACAAATTCGAGGGAGAGTGGGGAAGTCTCGATCATATATTTGTTAGTGAGGCTTTGCTGGAGAATGTTGTTGGCTGTTCCGTTGCAGACAGAGAATTCCTATTGGAGAAAGAC
>JAZQOD010000172.1:0-4723 GCA_045627685.1 Prevotella sp.
CTTCTGGCGATGGCATCGACTCAAGCATCAAGGAAGGCGAGACCGAGGGCGGTAATGTTGTCCTCAACGATGGTCAGCTCACTATCGTTAGCGATGGCGATGCCAACCGTGGTATCAAGGCCGCTGGTGCTATCGAAATCAACGCCGGTACTATCGACGTGACCGTCAAGGGTGATGCCGTTTACGATGAGGCTGAGGCCGACGCATCAAGTTCGGCAGCCATCAAGGGCGCTCTGTTCACAATGAACAATGGTACTGTCACACTCCTCGCAACAGGTAAGGGTGGCAAACTCGTCAACAGCGACGGTACAGTGACCATCAACGGTGGCAAGATTTCCGGAGCCGCTTGTGGCGATATCTATGTATATGACGCAACAGTCGATTCAAAGGCTCACGGCATCAAGTCCGACGCTGACATCATCATCAACGGTGGTGAGGTTTATATCGCTGCTTCGGAGGATGACGGTAAGGCTTTCAAGACCGACTTCGTGTTCGCTGTAAATGGTGGTTCGGTAATGGGCATCGGTGGCAAGAAGAGCACCCCATCGGTTGAATCAACACAGGGCTTCAAGGAGTATAAGGATAAAGTTGTTCATGGTGGCGACACCGTTACCTACGACGGCGTATCCTTCACTGTTCCAGCAGAATACGAGAACGACAGCGCAAAGATAATGGTCTCAGCCGCAGGACTCTGATTCACTTTTCACTATATAATATAATAAGGTGGGAGCTGAGATTTCTTCCCGGCTCCCATCTATTATGGACTTTTAGTTCTATTATACCCCAATCCAATGAGTAAATACATAGATACTGTCAAGAAGAGTTTCGCCAACCTCAACTGGTTCGAGTCGTTGCTCCTCCTCTCCATCCTCTCTCTCGCTGTGATGTCGTTCGTCATCAAGAACGATTTCAGTGTCAATGCGTGTATAGCAGCCGTGGCAGCCATCCTCGGTGTGTTCTGCGTAGTGCTCGGAGCCAAGGGAAGCATGGCAAACTGGCTCTTCGGCATCGTCGAGGCATTCCTCCACATATACATCTGTTTCTGCACACATATCTACGGCGATATGCTCCAGCGCCTTGTCTATAACCTCCCGATGCAGTTTGTAGGCTGGAAAAAATGGAGCAAGCGTGAGCGCGAAGACCATTCCGGCATCATCCAAACACGCTATATGACATGGATGCAGCGTTTCATCACAGTAGTGAGCGTCATCGTGGCAACCCTCGTTTTGGGATTGTTCCTCATGAAGTTCGGTCCGTGGCTTATCAGTGTCCTTGTGAACCTCTTCCCTGATATGGAGTTCAAGACACTGAAGATGGACTATGACACTCCATCACAGCTCTGGCTCGATTCGTTCACCACCGTCATGTCAATCGTTACGATGTGGGTATCGGTGAAAGCCTTCGTCGAGCAGTGGTACATGTGGCTTGTCATCAACATAGCCTATATCGCCATGTGGCTCATGTCCGACTCGGCATTCTCGTTCATGACAGTAGCGAAATACAGCGTCTATCTCATCAACTCGTTCTACGGCATCTACATGTGGAATAAGTTGTCAAAGTAAAATACCCTCTAAATAAAAATAGGGCGGCCATACTTGGTCGTCCTATTATTATGCCTATATGATATCAATTTGTCCGAATGTCCGAATGTCCGAATGTCCGTTTGTCCGAATCCTATTAGTATTTAAATCCCTCCCCATCATGGTCGTACCAAGCACGAGATTGATAATCTCGGGCGAAGGTGCAGGGGGCAGTGCTCGCTTAGTCGGAGGCTGAGCCCCGAAAGCCGAACGAATCAGCGTAAAGCACAACGGGGGCCTGGGACGTTAGGGCCAGGGAGGTGCCCGAAGGGCGGAGAGGGTCAAAAAAATCCCCGAATTCCTTCTGGAACCCGAGGATTATGGTTGTCTTTAGTCTGGCTGAACCCAGCCCGCGAATCTTTCGATTACTTACGAAGACCAAGAGCCTTTACGATAGCACGGTAACGGTTGATGTCACGGTCGTAGAGGTAGTTGAGGAGTGCACGACGCTTTGCTACGAGCTGTGTCAGTGAGCGAGCGGTCTTGTAATCCTTGTGGTTCTTCTTCAAGTGCTCTGTGAGGTGCTTGATACGGAATGAGAACAGTGCAATCTGGCTCTCTGCTGAACCTGTGTCAGTAGCGTTACCAGCCTTGCTGAACTGGCCGAAGATCTCGGCCTTCTTTGCTTGATCTAAATACATTTTTTTATAATAGTGATTGATGTTAGACATCACATCCTTCGCTTGCGGTTCGTCCTATCACTATCAGCCGGCGCAAACTCGAATGCGGCTATCCTTGCGGAAAAGCGAGTGCAAAGGTACTAAAAAATCTTGACACCCAAAACCATCCGCTCGAAAAATTCAAGTTTTTACGATTTTTTAATTAAATAAATCAAGTCTTCCGCCCAATTCGCACGTATGCACAATTAATGTGCGCGTGTTTTGCTCTCGTTTCGCCTTTTTTTTGTAATTTTGCAGAAAATATGCGAGGTGGAGGAGTAGCCCACCCATTTGATGTACTATGCAGGATATTAGAAATATTGCGATTATAGCCCATGTCGACCACGGAAAGACAACCCTGGTTGACAAGATGATGCTCGCTGGTAAACTGTTCCGCAGCAACCAGCAGACTGGTGAACTGATGCTCGATAACAACGACCTTGAGCGTGAGCGTGGTATCACCATCCTTTCAAAGAATGTGTCAATCAACTGGAAGGGCACAAAAATCAATATCATCGACACTCCGGGACACTCCGATTTCGGTGGTGAGGTGGAGCGTGTGCTCAACATGGCCGATGGATGCCTCTTGCTCGTCGATGCTTTCGAGGGACCAATGCCACAGACTCGTTTCGTGCTTCAGAAGGCTCTCGAAATAGGTTTGAAACCTATCGTTGTTGTCAATAAGGTGGACAAGCCAAACTGCCGTCCTGAGGAGGTTTACGAGATGGTGTTCGACCTGATGTTCTCGCTCAACGCTACCGAAGACCAGTTGAATTTCCCTGTTGTCTATGGTTCGGCAAAGAACGGATGGATGGCAGAAAACTGGAACGATCCTACCGACAATATCGAGTATCTGTTGGACAAGATTGTTGAGGTCATCCCAGCACCAGTGCAGCTCGAGGGTGATCCACAGATGCTCATCACATCGCTCGACTTCTCCAACTATACCGGTCGTATCGCCGTGGGCCGTGTTCATCGCGGAACCCTTCGCGACGGAATGAATGTATCTATCTGCCATCGTGACGGAACCGTTGAGAAAACCAAAATCAAGGAACTCCACACCTTCGAGGGTATGGGCCATCAGAAGACCGACAGCGTTAGTTCGGGTGATATCTGTGCCGTGGTAGGTCTTGAGCGTTTCGAGATTGGTGATACCATCTCTGACTTCGAGAATCCAGAGGCACTGAAGCCTATCGCCATCGACGAACCAACAATGTCGATGCTCTTCACCATCAACGACTCACCATTCTTCGGCAAGGAGGGCAAGTTCTGCACCTCACGCCATATCAACGACCGTCTCCAGCGTGAACTCGAGAAGAACCTCGCTCTCCGCGTAGAGCCTTTCGGCGATTCCACCGACTCATGGATTGTCAGTGGTCGTGGTGTGTTGCATCTCTCTGTTCTCGTCGAGACAATGCGTCGTGAGGGTTATGAACTCCAGGTTGGTCAGCCACAGGTAATCTACAAGGAGATTGACGGTGAGAAGTGCGAGCCTATCGAGGAGTTGACAATCAACGTGCCAGAAGAGTTCTCGTCAAAGATGATTGATATGGTTACTCGCCGTAAGGGTGAGATGACCTCAATGGAGAGTCAGGACGACCGTGTGAACATCGAGTTTGAGATACCTTCACGTGGTATCATCGGTCTCCGCACCAATGTCCTCACAGCATCTCAGGGTGAGGCAATCATGGCACACCGTTTCAAGAACTATCAGCCCTTCAAGGGCGAGATCACACGCCGTGTGAACGGTTCGATGGTTGCCCTCGAAACGGGTACAGCCTTCGCTTACTCTATCGACAAACTCCAGGATCGTGGTAAGTTCTTCATTGATCCGGGCGAGGAGGTATATCTCGGTCAGGTGGTGGGCGAGCATGTTCACGACAACGACCTCGTTATCAATGTCACCAAGGCAAAGCAGTTGACCAATGTCCGTGCTTCGGGCACCGACGACAAGGCCCGCATCATTCCTAAGGTCATCATGAGTCTCGAGGAGTGTCTCGAGTACATCAAGGCCGATGAGTATGTTGAGGTTACCCCACAGTCAATGCGTATCCGCAAAGTCATCCTCGACCACCTCGAGCGTAAGCGCGCCAACAAGGAATAGTTGAGAGCGAAAAGTTAAACTTTTGATATATCAAGAGCATCCTGATTGCGGGGTGCTCTTTTTCGTTGATAAAAACGCGGTGTTTTCTTTTGTATTATCGTTTCTTTTTATTATTTTTGCAAAGCAAAATATCCGTTTTCGATAAATAATAACTTAAAACTCATAGAATCATGAAATTAGATGGTAGAAGAGAAAGCAACAATGTGGAAGATCGTCGTAGTCAAGGCGCTTCCATGGGTAAGATCGGTGGTATCGGTCTTGGTGGTATAATCATCGCTGGCCTTATGGCTTGGCTCACTGGTGGCGACCCACTCCAGGCAGTGCTTGGTGCTGCTCAGGAACAGATGAGCGGTCAGGTTATCGAGCAGGGCGAAGACGGT
>JAZQOD010000173.1:0-5741 GCA_045627685.1 Prevotella sp.
ACTATCTTTCATCTTTCACTTTTTGATATAACACTCTGATTATCAAGAATTTGCGAGTGAAGGATGGGTTTCGTATCTTTCACTTATCCTTCACCTATCCTTCACCAAGGGCTTCCATTACTTGATATCCGATTTTAGGAGAAGTGAAGGATTAGTGAAGGATGAGTGAAAGATAGAGCAAGCATCTTTCACTGCGTAACTGCCTGTATATCAATTACTTATGTGATAAAAGTGAAGGATGAAGGATGTTTCAAAAAAAACTTGTGAAAGGGTCCAAATGAGGGTTTCATTTGGGTGAAATCAGCACTTCATTTGGGCGAAATGACCACTTCATTCCATTGAAATGAAGTGGTCATTCCACCGCTTTGATAAGGCGCGAGGGGAGAGGGTCTTACCTCACTACGACCTTCTTGCCGCCGATGATGTTGATGCCGCGCTTGAGTTCGTTCTGGCGGCGACCCTGGAGGTCGTAGATGCCGTTGAGAGTCTCTTCACTTGGCTGGCTGTAGAGGGTGCGGATGCCTGTTGGTTCATCGTCCTCGCCAATGACGCGGATTACAAGTTCGCGGTCTTCGCCATGGGTGACATCATCGGCATAAGGTGAGTCCTTAACAGTTTCGCGGACATACCAACGCATAGGGAGTCCATTCTCGGTGGTGTAATCCATCAGACCTTCGGTGGTGAGTGCGTAATTGTTGCATGGAACAGCCATATCTACCATCTCGCCATTGAGAGTACCCTCGATGTTATAGGATGCAGATACTGTCTCGGTGTGGAGCGCATGAGTAGCGTCGGTTGCTATCATCTCGCTTCCGCCAATCTCTATTGGGTTGTCGTAGAACAGACCAGTCTTCACGAGATAAGGTACACCAGCGTTGAGTGTGCCGTTCTTCTTGAGGATGACCTCGAGGACTGTCTTGTCGATCTTGCCGTCGTAGTTGGTGTCGTAGTTGATGATGCTCTCAACGCAGCCTACGGTGGTGATGCCGCACTGAGCGAGGGTCTCGGTGGATACAGTGAATGGCATGAACCATGAGTTCCATACGAAAGGATAGAGGTTGCGCACATAACTTACTTCTCCGGCATGGAATGGCACAGGCGAGTTGTAGGCCTTGCCGTCAACAAGTGTGAGAGGCTCTACAGCTGTGTATGTGTCATCGTCATAGGCGAGTTCCAGGTCGGTACCGTTGTGATAGTCTTTGAGAATATACTGATGCTCTGGGTCAACGGTTGTACAGTATTCGTTCTGACATCTGCTTGACCAGAGGTTGTCTTTCTCCTGATGGTTCCAGAGTCCGAAATTGTGCGAGCCTACAGGTGCGAGGTAAAAGTAATCAGTTGTTTTGAAGTCGTCGCTCTCAGGAGTGTTCTCTAGGAATGCGTATGCGCACTGGTTACACTGGTAATGTTCTGAATAACCGCCATCGATGCAATTGTAGTTGAAATCGTGCTTCTCCAAAACGTGACTTGTGAGAATTGGCTTTTCTGTTCCTGCGAACAGTCCGAAGCCACCAGGGCCGTTTGGACCGTGAGTGTGGAAGTTGACTAAAACCTTGATTTGGTCGTATCTATGGAGTTCGTCAAAAGTCACTACCTCATGCTTTTCGCCAGAGGTTGGTAGAATTTTATGCCCCAAGTCAGTGCGTTCCGCATTGTTGACATAGAACTTGATGGAAATATGCCTGTCTTCTTCCTCACGCATGCTTGATTCGTAGAACAGATGAAGATTGAATGTGTCGTCATCATCCATCACGGTATAGGCAAAGATATAGTCTCCCACCAAATTTCCACTAGCCCCAATCGACAGTTCCATTACATTGTGGTAGTAAGTATCGTTTTTTTTCTTTGACTCCGAATATATCAGTTTTCCTGCTTCGTTAAACTCATGATCTAAAATTTTTGTAGCCTTGGCATTGAGTTTGAGGTCATTGATATCCGAAGTAGCACCCTTTCTATTCGACGCAAAGAAATATTTTCCACATACTTCATTATGACAGATGCCATATTCTGCACGTCCGTCAGTGCCGAGGCAACTTGGGATGACCATTGGGTAGGTTGTGTAATCTCTGTGAGGACAAGCATTTGTATAGGTGGTGTTGTCCAAGTCGAGATAGACATAATTGTTGCCTGTGCATTTAAGATGAGGATAAGCATCAGTGCCTAATGTCTGACAGTAAGGAAGAGGATGTCCACCGCAGAGCAGATAAGCCGTATGGCCGCTGGCGAGTTCGTCCTTTGTTACAAAGAAGCCCGCGCTGGACAATGCCGATGTGCTGTAGTAACAGCAGTTAGTGACGGTGACCGAGGCAGCATGATCCTTTGGACACACAATGGCATGTACTCCGTGATCATCGTTGATGTTGGTGGCTATATAACATCTATCAATAATGGTGTTGCCCGTAGGATTGCATACCAATGCCTGAGAAACAGCTACATCAGGGACGATGCTGAGCTCGGCTACCACATAACAATTCCGGAATGTGGTGTTGTTTGATTCTTGTGCAAGGCAACCGAAATGCTCGACGGTCTGAATAAAATGGCAATTCTCAAAACCAAGGTTCTTGATGGTGGCACTACCTATACGGTTGAAAATGCCCTCTGCGGTGAGGTTTTTGATGACATGATTATCGCCGTCAATTCCACCACAGAACAGCGAATTGTCGATAGCAGTCCATGTTTTGCCCGACATGTCGATATCGTTGGTGAGTTTGAAATATCTATTGCCATTGTACGCAAGCAAGTGCTGCATCTGGTACATATCCATAGCCCATTCTATGAGGAAAGGATCAGCCGCAGTGCCATTTCCTTTCAAATCTGGCTTATATAGCGTTAACGCTCCGAGATTCAACTTCTTGCCTTCCTCGTTAACAAACTTGAATCGGTAATACTTGCATTCAGCAGTCTGGGGCATATCAGTCTTTGATGGGTGGACAGGACCCGAATACAGCATCTCCCATTGATCGTCAGCGTGATTATCGTCGTTGCTTCCTTCAATACTGATCCAAGTAGGATAGTCGGATTCTTCGTCTTGGTATAAAAAACGGAGGAAGTAACTTTGCAAGACATGAGGTTCGTGCACATCAAGGATTGCGGTAGCCTCTGATTCTCGGATGTACAAATAGCCATGTTTCAGATCGCCATGTCCTCCATCGAGAGTTCCTGTGAAACTAACAATGTCATAATCCATTTCTTTGTCAGCCCAAGCAACAGTAACGCTTGCAAGCGCTACGAGAAGGGTCAATAAGAATCTTTTTGTTTTCATAATTTCTTTTGATGATTGCTTAATTATGTGTGCAAAGGTAAGCAATAAAACTCGGAGGGCAAAATTTTGGCGATGGAAACGTATGCAACATCATCAAAAAGCGGATTTTTGACGTTTTGCCAGATTAAATGTCGATTGCGACCTTTGCCAAATTTACGGATGAGCCCGTTTTTTTGTATTATTGTTTGGCAGTCTCGCTCGTTTGCAGTAACTTTGCACCGGAGAAACAATTATATCGTATGTTTGATATCAACAAGATTCGCGAAGATTTCCCTATATTGGCACGCGAGGTGTACAAACGACCTCTCGTTTATCTCGACAATGCTGCCACCACGCAGAAACCTCTGTGTGTGCTCGACGCTATGCGCGACGAGTACCTTAATGTTAATGCTAATGTGCATCGCGGAGTGCACTACCTCTCACAGCAGGCTACGGAACTGCACGAAGGGGCTCGCGAGACCGTGCGCCGTTTCATCAATGCAGGTTCTACCACAGAGATTGTGTTCACCCGTGGAACCACAGAGAGCATAAACCTCGTGGCAAGCAGTTTCTGCGAGGGAATGATGCAGGCAGGCGATGAGGTTATCATATCGACGGTGGAGCATCATTCGAATATCGTACCGTGGCAGTTGCAGGCGCAGTGCCGGGGCATCGTGATAAAGGTGATCCCGATGTTTGACGACGGTTCGCTGGATATCGAGACATACAAATCGCTCTTCTCAGAAAAGACGCGCCTTGTCAGTGTTGCCCATGTGAGCAACGTGATGGGAACTATCAATCCGGTGAAGCAGATGATTGCCATTGCCCATGAGCATGATGTGCCGGTGCTCGTTGATGGAGCACAGAGCGTGCCTCACTTCGCTATCGATGTGCAGGATTTGGATTGTGACTTCCTTGCGTTTTCCGGTCATAAGATTTACGGTCCTACGGGTATCGGTGTTCTTTATGGCAAAGAGAAATGGCTCGAGAAGATGCCGCCATATATGGGTGGTGGAGAGATGATTGCCAATGTTAGTTTCGAGAAGACTACCTTCGAGCAACCGCCATTGAAGTTTGAGGCTGGTACTCCCGACTATATTGCTACGACTGGTCTTGCCAAGGCTCTTGACTATGTCACTGCCCTCGGCATGGACAATATCCAGGCTCACGAGCATGAACTCACACAGTATGCCATCGAGCGACTTTCTGCTATCGATGGTATGCGAATGTTTGGTGTTGCGCCGGGTGTGGCTCATGATGCCGCGATATCATTCCTCGTTAAGGATATCCACCACATGGATATGGGAACTCTCCTCGATCGCCTTGGAATAGCCGTTCGTACGGGGCATCACTGTGCCCAGCCGTTGATGGATCGTTTTGGAATCCTCGGAACGGTAAGAGCGTCGTTTGCGCTTTATAACACTAAGGAAGAGGTTGATGTCCTCGCCGCCGGCATCGAGCGCGTAGCAAGAATGTTTTAGGAGACTGGCACAATGTTATAATATTAGATCAAATATCCTTGATAATATATAAAGGTGAAAAATGATTTCCTGATAATCTCCACTTCGTGGTTGTATTGTCAATGTGAAAGCCCTTGTGAGTAAACTCCCAGATGCTTCCCCCTTGTCAATACGCTGCCTCTGATGAGTCAGCCAAGATTATCAGTAAATTAAAATGGCTGTTGCAGCAAAATATTTAAAAATCTGTTCACGCGCCGAGAATATCCCACCATGCGTCAGCGGCTCTCCCCCTCGGGGGAGCGGGGAGAGGGGCTTATTTTTAAATATTTTGCTGCGACAGCGATTTTAGATTAATATTATGATGCACTCGAAGATCAGAGATCGAGAGTGGCATTGGAAGCAGATTCATTGACATAGAGTATACTCTTAGGCAATGAATTTGCGACAAGGCACAAAGGCTAGGAGCCTTCATCATAATGTTAATCCATTTTTCACCAATAAATAGAAACACGGCTAAGTTCACTTTATGCGATTGCCAGGGCTGTGAGGACGATGATGGCGAATGGCAGGATGTTTGTGATGAAAAGCAACACCTTTGAGTCGAAACTGAATGTGATAAACCGTTTCTTGTAGGTTATCACAAACAATACCAATGCCACTGCTGAGAGCAGTAACGCCCAGAACAGATAATATGACAACGGACTGCTGGCATATTGTATTGTTATCCAAGCCGCAGGCAGGAACGACAGACACTGCATACGGCGGTATTTGAACAACTGCCATATTATCACATCGCAAGCCAGAAGGATTGCCAGCGACAGGAATGCCAGTGTGAGTGGACCGAAGAATGTGTCGTTCAGCAGTGGCAATACCGGTTCGGCAACTGTTTTCAGCCACTCCGAGCGGAATGAGTCGGTGCTGAATGCCATTGCATTCCCGTCAGCGTTGAATCGCGCATACCATGCTCCTGCTAATGCCAGAAAGAACAACGCCCTTTGCAGCATGAAGTTTGTGATAGTGAAATTGGTAGGTCTTTTCAT
>JAZQOD010000174.1:0-2031 GCA_045627685.1 Prevotella sp.
CGCTTCCGCCATCGCTTCCGCTTCCGCTTCCGCTCTTGCTTCCGCTCCCGCCATCGCTCTCGCTTCCGCTTCCACTCTTGCTCTCGCTTCCGCTTCCGCTCTTGCTTCCGCTTCCGCTCTCGTCATGTCCATATCTCAAGGGCATGTTACGCCCGCTCCCTCCCCCTTTGGGGGTTGGGGGGCTGTATGTGCTCGAGCGCACCACCTTATCCCCCTTATCCACGAAATACTTCCTCACTTCGGTCCTTGTCCCGTCTATCCATGTGCGCTCTTCCTCCACGCAGATGCGCGTGTCGCTCACCACCGGCATATAGTCCTTTGGATTGAGAGTCACATACTCCGAGTTCGCCTTACCGTAAGGATATACCGCCTGTACCATGAATGTCACAGCCTCTCTGAGTCCCTTGAGTTTCCATGTCAGAGTCATGCCCTTCGCTGGGTCCTCACTGTTGTCGGCAATGCTGTATCCCTTTATTATCACGTTATATTTCTGGATGCCGTAAGCCTCTGCGTCCTCTGCCGCATCCCATTCCACGGTGAGGTTATAATCTCCGTATTTGTCCTTCTCTGCCACCACACCACGGATGTTCCCCGGTGCTGGCAACCATTTATTCAAATCCACCCCAACGGCATTCGATATGTTCCAGTCGGTGGTGGTGTCTGTTGTAGGGTTCTCATCGTTAGCCTGTACATACTGCACTACCATCTCATGATGACCGTTCTTGTATGCTCCCGATGTCCATGTCACTGTCTTCCCGTCAGCCGACAGCATCCCCTTTGCTCTTGCCTGTGCCACAGTCACGATATCCACCACAACACCATTATCCAATATCTTCAATGCCGCACGGTCACCATCTGTCATTGCCTGCTCTGGCAGTGTCGTCACCACAGTGATGATGTTCGTCTCGTTGTCATGGGTCACTGTTATCTCTGGCGCATACTTCGCATGGTCGTAGTGCGTATATTCGCGGATGAGGTATGTAGGGTCGTCATACCACTTTCCATCGGTGTAATAGTTCTGCGAGTGCTGTTCTATACGCTCCACACCAGGTGCAGTGCCTGTCTGTTTGATGTAGTTGGTGCGTCGGTAGTTCTCCTCCACACCACCATCGTTCACATATTTCTGCTCATATAGCGTCAGGAATCCGTCATCATCGTAGGTCCAGTAGTATGAGTTCCCCACGAGTTTCATGCGATGCCAGTTGTTGTAGTGCTTCTCGCTGATTTTCCTTCCAGCCTCGTCGTAGGCAATCTCTCCCACATAGATATACGAATCCCATCTACCGGTGTTGTCAATCTTTGTCGGTTTGTTTGTGAATCCCGGCAGGAATTCCGAGTATTCCGTCACCTCCGATTCAGCCCATTCACCGGTGAAGCGTGTGTAGTTATATCGTGTCTTCTTGATGCAGTTATCCTGCTCGTCGTACGTATATTCTATCCTCTGGTAGTACTGTGTCTCCTCTGCGATGAGGTTTCCGCGACTGTCATATTCATAGCGGGTAGTATCCTCGGCAGCGTGGAATCCCATATCCTCACCGTCGAAGATGCCATACTGCTGTGAACTCGACTCCACCTTCTGGCCCTTGTCATCGAGGATGTTGGTAGTATATCTCACCAGTTCTATTATCTCGTTAAGTCCCTTGCCATACACAGCCTCACGCAGGATGTTACCATTCTTGTCATACAGCGGCTTGTTCCACTGAGTGATCCCCGTGCTCTCGCCCATAGCATCACCAATCACCTCCGTATGTCTCAGCATCATCCCCTCGCTCAGCCCTTCGCTCTTCGCAACGCTCTTCGCTTCGCTCTGCGCCATCATGCCCATTGAGATAAGCATCAGCCCAATCGCCAATATCGTTTTCTTCATTATTGTTATGAATTGTATTGTTTATTACACATTTTCCCACAAAGTTAATTATTTCTTTTGAAATAATAATCTCTTTGTCCGTTGTTTTATGTTTTTTTAGTTTTCCCCCTCCCCCCGAATGGGTTCCCCCTCGCCTTGTGGGAGAGGGGGCTAGGGGGTGAGGC
>JAZQOD010000175.1:0-19282 GCA_045627685.1 Prevotella sp.
AGGCACTGCTGGCAAATCCTGAGAACCTCCGCCAGATGCTCCTCGTCATGTCCAACCAGTTGGAGTATATGCCGGTGTTCATCCCATTGCGTAAGGAAGCAGCTGATGTTGTTGCTCCGATCATTGATGGTTTGGAGAATATGCACCTCGTGGAACCACTCTCATATCTTGAGTTCGGTTATCTCACCGCTCACGCTCAGGTGGTAATCACTGATAGTGGTAATGTGGCAGAGGAGGCTACCTTCAATGGTGTGCCTTGTGTAACGCTGAACAACTACACCGAGCATATCGAGACTGTGAAGCAGGGTACGAATGTCCTTGTCAATGAGGATCCGGAACTCCTTGCGCAGACTCTCTACAATATCATCGATGGTGAACCAAAGAGTTATTCCGTGCCTGATCGTTGGGATGGAAGAACTGCTGATAGAATCCTGCAGATTGTCTGCGGGTAGTGCTATAAAGCCCCGAGCGATTGCTCGAGGCTTTATTGTTAGTATTGCATCTGGATCTTTGAGAAGTCGTTGTAAATCTTCACTGGATGCTCGGCTCGTTTCGATATCGATGGGAACCACATATCATCGATGGTCAGTCCGCAGTCGTTGATGCACTCAATGCAGTATTCCAGTCTGCCGAAATCAGCATCAACATTGTTTGTGCCGAAGGTGAACTTCAATCCACGTGCCTTCGCCTTGCGTATCACCTCCTTGCTTGGAATCTTGTAACGGGCACTGATTTCCAGGGCAATACCATATTTCTCCATCACGTCGAGAACACTGTTCACACGCTCCTCTGTCCAGTACTTGTCATAGTCCGCGTTCATATCATCGGGGATATATGTGGCATTGGCGAAGATATCAGCCGGTTCGTTTTCAAGGATAAGGCAGGTCTGGTCAACAATCTGCTGCATATAAGCCTCCTTGCCATTGTCGTAATGCACCTCCTCTGGTCGATATATACGGGCATTGCGTCCTTGGGCGTCGATTATTGTCATAGCATCGGTAAACAGATAGTCGAAGGCGTTCAGTGCCTCCTGCGAGAAGGTCTGAGTCCATTTTCTGCCTTCACCCTGAACACCACAGAGGAATGGCAGTGGTTTCACCTCTTCAAGATATGCTGCTACTTCCTCGTCATTGCTCAACATTCGTCCTACGCCACCCTCACCGGCATTTGGAGCCACTCCGTAGTTGATACCATAGTTCATTGACATAGCGTGAGCCTGTTCCTTGGTCAGTCCTCCTTTGAGGTGAACATGCCAGTCGATAACCGGGAAATCCTCCTGCTGCAGTCGAATCACACCATCATTCTGC
Source organism: Prevotella sp. (assembly GCA_045627685.1). GTDB lineage: Bacteria > Bacteroidota > Bacteroidia > Bacteroidales > Bacteroidaceae > Prevotella. The sequence continues at coordinate 1,308 of JAZQOD010000175.1, forward strand.
TCGTCGATGGCAGGAAGAGTGTCGTTAGGATTGGTAGCATCATTAGGCAACTGACTGAGGATCAGGTCTTTCAGATGAATAGTCCCCTTGCTGGTTTTTATTATTGTGGCACCTTCGCCCAACAGTTGCTTGCTGTGAGCCTCGATGCGATAAGGCTGCTCTGGTTCGGTGTAGCATACCACATCAGTGCCGTTCACAGCCACAGCGATATTCTTTCCTCGTACATTGATTTCAAGCGAGAACCATTCACCATCGGCAGCCAACGAGCGATAGAGGTTGCGTACGGAAGCCAGCGAACCAGTCTTGCGTGTTCCGTCCTGAATACCATTGTGGAGCAGTACGTCATAGCCCGAATCACCATCGGAATGGAAACTCACCATGCCCTCAGCCCCTTCGTCGAGCATACACTGCATCTTCAGACAGAAGTTCTGCATGGTGGAATCGCTTGTGATGCTGCCACCTTCGGCTATTGTTATCTCCTCAGAACCATTCACATTGCCTTCGGCTTTCCAACCGTCGATATGTGCTCCGCATCCCATGAGGATGAATGCGATAGATAGTGAAATAATGGATTTCTTCATGTTGTGGTGTTTGTATTTGCGCCAAAGTTAGCAATTTATTTCCACTTGCCCAACAAATGCTTGTGTTTTTTGCAACTTTATTAGTAACTTTGCAGTCAAAATAGAAAATCAGTATGAATCTTCTTGGAATTATCATAGCCGTAACCACATTTCTAGTGATTGGTCTTTTCCATCCAATCGTCATCAAGTCGGAGTATTACTTCGGTGTGAAATGCTGGTGGGTGTTTGCTCTTGCCGGAGCGGTTTTTCTTGGTCTCTCGTTGTTTGTCGAGAATATCATCGCTTCGTCGGTGTTGGGAGTAGTAGGGTGCAGTTCGTTCTGGAGTATCCTTGAGATATTCGAGCAGAGAGAGAGAGTGCGCAAGGGCTGGTTCCCGAAAAATCCAAAGCGCAATGATTACTGATTCCTCCCCCAAAAAACGAAATTCAACTATATAATTTTTGGGAGGTATCCTGCACATCCCCCTTTATTAGTTATTTACTATCCCAAAATATTATATATATAATAGGAGATAAAAATTCAAAAAATAAAAATAGCCTCGCCAAAAAGCGAGGCTTTATTGTTGTTCCGGGGTGAGCGATGGGGTTATTTCCATTGGCTGAGGTCTGCTTCCTCTTCCACCTTTTCTTCGTATTTGTCGGGCAGTCCACGGAAGAAGTCATATCCAGTGAGGCGTTCCACCTCGTCGATGGTCCTTACGAAATAGTCCATCGGTTTGTAGCCGTTCATGTTCTTATAAACGAATCCAATAGCCTGGTAGCGACCTTTGTTGCGTGCCAGAACCACCTTGAAGAACTCGTCAGGCACAACCACCTTGTTGCGACCGATGGTCTTGTAGGTCTTTGTCGGATCGTAAACTGGTCCACAGACAATCCACACCTCACCGTAGCAGTTTGCCCAGTGGCGGCATCTTGATTCCAGTTCCTCCCACACACCCGAGTTGAAGTCATGCTTCTGTGGACAGCAGTTGGTGAAATAGAACGATTCCATCTGTGCTGTCTCGTCCCATTTATTATCGCCCGAAGGGCACATGTGACCTCTGTCGTATCCCGAACGGGTATAGTCGGCATCAGTGGCGCGAGGTGTTCCCACACTGGTGTCCTCCATGAACATCTGTTCTGTGCGGTAAACATTACCCTTCGTATGTGCCCGTTCCAGATGCCATGCCACCCAGTTTGGGTTGCGCGACTGTTTGTTGTAGGATGCTGTGTAAGCCTTACGGTGAATACGCTGGTCGCTGAGTCCACGAGGCATACCAACCGTCAGTAGTTGGTCGCGGTCGAGTTTGTTGGGATCACCACTGTTGCTCTCAGCCTTTTTTTTCTGCTCAACCTTCTCCACCTTTATGCCCTCACGCTTCGAGAATGCGTTGTCAGCCAAGTCACGGGTGTCAACAGACTCAGTGGCGGTGTTCTTTACGAACCCGTCGATAGGCTTCTGCTCCTTCTTGCAGGCAACGAGACAGAGGAGTAGGGCAAAGGCGAAAAGAAGTTTTTTAGAACTCACTGGTGAAATGGAACTTTATATTCTTGAAATCCTGCTGTGCCATTGAGAGCACATATCCTGAGTCGGCAAGGAACACGTCGCGTCCGTCCTTGTCCTTTGCCATATATTGGTACTTACGCTTCTTGAAGTTTTCCAACTCCTGTTCGTTGTCGCTCTCCACCCAGCATGCCTTATGAAGATGAACCGGTTCCCAGCGACACTTTGCGTTGTACTCGTTTTCGAGACGATACTGGATAACCTCAAACTGCAACTGACCAACGGTACCAACAATCTTGCGACCATTGAACTGGTTGACAAAAAGCTGAGCCACACCCTCGTTCATCAACTGTTCCAAACCCTTCTGGAACTGCTTAGCCTTCATTGGGTCGTCGTTTTCGATGTATTTGAACAACTCTGGCGAGAATGAAGGAAGTCCACGGAAATGAATCTTCTCACCCTCGGTGAGAGTATCGCCGATCTTGAAGATGCCATTATCAGGCAAACCAACGATATCGCCTGCCCATGCCTCGTCGATGGTCTCCTTGCGCTGAGCCATGAACTGTGTAGGTGATGAGAAACGCAGAGTCTTGTTGTCGCGAACATGCAGATAAGGCTGGTTGCGCTGGAACTTTCCCGAGCATACCTTACAGAAAGCAATACAAGAGCGGTGGTTAGGGTCGATATTGGCTGTAATTTTGAAGATAAAGCCCGAGAACTTTGCCTCATCAGGCTCCACCATTCTTTCCTCAGCCTTTGTTGGTTTTGGCGAAGGGGCAATCTCCACGAAACAGTCGAGGAGTTCCTGAACGCCGAAATTGTTGAGTGCCGAACCGAAGAATACTGGTGCTACCTCAGCCGAGCGATATGTCTCAACATCAAACTCAGGGTAAACGCCACTCACGAGTTCCAGGTCATCGCGCAACTGCTGTGCATCCTGCTCACCCACCTGTTGATCCAGTTCATCAGAGTTGATATCCACAGCCACCTTCTCTGTCACGCGCTGCTTGTTTGGGGTGAACAGGTTCAACTGCTGCTCATAGATGTTGTAAACACCCTTGAACTTCACACCCTGGTTGATTGGCCATGACAGCGGACGGACATGGATTTTCAGTTCCTGCTCCAGTTCATCGAGCACATCGAATGGGTCGCGACCTTCGCGGTCCATCTTGTTCACGAAGATGATAACAGGAGTGTTGCGCATACGGCACACCTCCATCAGTTTGCGGGTCTGTGCCTCAACACCCTTTGCTGAGTCCACAACGATGATGGCAGAGTCAACGGCAGTCAGTGTGCGGTATGTATCCTCGGCAAAGTCCTGGTGACCAGGAGTATCGAGGATGTTCACCTTGTAAGGAGCCTTGCCCTGATCGCGCATTGCCTCAGGCAGATAGTCGAACTCCATAACGGATGTGCTGACCGAGATACCACGCTGTTTCTCGATGTCCATCCAGTCGGAAGTGGCTGTCTTGCGTATCTTATTACTTTTCACAGCACCAGCCACCTGAATCTGTCCACCGAACAAGAGGAACTTCTCGGTCAGTGTTGTCTTACCCGCATCTGGGTGCGAGATGATGGCAAAGGTGCGTCTTCTTTCTATCTCTGGATTCATATCTTTATTTTTCTTTTATTCTTTGTTGCTATTGATGTTGGCTATGCACTTCTTCAGCGAGTCGGTCCAGTAAGGCACCGTGATGCCGAAGGTCTGCTTTATCTTTGTCTTGTCGAGAACAGAGTATGCCGGACGCTTCACCGGTGAAGGGAACTCATCGGAATGACAAGGCTGAATGTCACAATCGGTTTGACCTGAGTATTCTGCAATCATCTTGGTGAAGTCGAACCATGAGCATACGCCTTCGTTGGAGAAGTGGTAAACTCCAGAAAGACTTGACGATGACTTATATGTCTCGATGATCTTGACGATGGCTACTGCCAGGTCGTAGGCGTAGGTTGGGGTGCCTACTTGGTCGAATACTACCTTCAACTGTGGTTTTGTGGCAGTGAGGTTGAGCATTGTCTTGCAGAAGTTCTTGCCGAACTCAGAGTAAAGCCATGCTGTGCGGATGATGACATAAGACCCTCTCTTATCTCCCATAGAGGGAGAGGATTTGTCGCCATTGAAGACCTCCATTATTTTCTGCTCGCCATGGAGTTTTGTCAGTCCGTAAACGCCTGTAGGAGTTCCTTTCTGGTCTTCACGGCAAGGGGTGTTGTATGGATCACCACCGAAGACATAGTCGGTAGATACATGTACGAACAGTCCACCGACCTCTTTCATAGCCTTGGCAAGATTCTCCGGTGCTGTGGCGTTCAGAGTTTCAACGATGTCGCCAGCAGTCTCAGCAGCATCAACATTCGTCCATGCCGCACAGTTCACTATGCAGCGTATCTCGTTCTTTTTGACCATCTCACGAATGGCCTCAAGGTCGGTGATATCGAGTTTCTCGTAGCCTTCGCAGATATCAGTAAATATGTATTTGTCATCAGAATTACGACTGATGATCTGCATCTCATGGCCAAGTTGTCCATTGGCGCCAGTTACAAGTATGTTCATTTTCTTTTTAGTCGTCGGTGAATTGAAGACCTTCCGTCTTATCTTTTATATAATAATCCGAGAGCATGCCGAGGAATGTGGAAATCTCTTTTACGGCATTCTGAGTCTGTGGCGACACCTCTTTCTGCTGCAGGCGGAGCATCATCACTCCGTAGAGGGCATTCAGGCAGGTCTCTATTTCTGATATCTCCTTATCACCACGGTTGCGCAGTTCCACGATGAATGGCAGTACCTTGTAGTATTCGGCGTTGAAGAACGGAAACTTCGGACTTGCCAGCAGTTGACTGCTCAGTTCGTTGAGGTCCTGTACGAGTATGGCGTTGATGGTGAGATGTCCTTTCTCGCGCTTACCCTCCTGGTTCATCATACGTATGAGGTTGCCATACCAGTCCACCATCTCTTCATGAGTCTCGAGGTCTTCAACCTGGAAACGCGAGATGTACTCTTCCTTGATACGGCTCAGTGAACAGCCATAGGCACGGATGATGTCCTCCACCTGCCACATATATAGCAAGTATTCGGCTATGTTCTCTTTGCGAAGTTTTTCTGCTATAAGCATGATTCTGATTTTACTAAGTAATTATTCTCAGCTCTACCGGCTAACCGGCTTTCCCGAATGGTCTCCCCTCTCTATTGGAGAGGGGCTGGGGGTGAGGCTTTAATACCAACTCAAACTATACAGATTGAACACTGTGCCTACGAGGAACACCAGTGATACCAGTATCACTATGGCTCCGATGATTTTGTTTATCATCGCGATGCCGTCCTGGCTGAACCTGCCTCGTATCTGGTCGATGAGCCATGTCAGTCCAAACCACCACAGCAGAGCTCCGGCGAATATCGACATATATCCTATGCCCATCTCCAACGGATGGTCGGGTATGACGAACGAAACCTGTGCCATCACTGCTATGAACAGCAAAATGATGAGAGGGTTGGCGAGTGTTATCCAGAATGCAGTGTGTGCATTGTATATGAGCGACATGTTGTTCTTGTTCAGCAGTTTCACCGGTTTCGGTTTGCTGCGGAAGGTGTATATTCCGAAGAACAATAACAATGCCGATCCCACCACCTTTAATATATAGAGTGGGGCAGGCTGGGTGATGAAATCCATCAGGAAACTCAGTCCCAGTCCGGTGAACAGCGCATATATGATATCGCTGAGAGCCGCTCCCAGTCCTGTGGCAAATCCCTGCCAACGACCTTTGTTGAGCACTCGCTGAATGCACAACACGCCCACAGGACCCATCGGTGCCGAAGCAATGATACCGATGAGCATACCCTTGAATATGAGTTCGATAATGTTGACAGGTAATATTTGCATAATAAATGCAAAGTTACACAGAAAAAATGAGAATAGAGTAAAAATGCTGTTTTATTTCATAAACGGTGCAAATTTTCGGCCGAAAAGTTGGAATTAATCTTTCTTTTTACTACCTTTGTTTCCGAAATGTGCACTCAGCCCTCGTGCGTGCGTACATATTCAATTATTTATAGCGACAATTATATTAACTAAAAACAAAAAATAAAATGGTAGAAACAACAAAACCTTATGTTATCGGTTTGGACCTTGGCGGTACAAACTCAGTTTTCGGTATCGTAGATGTACGTGGTGAAATCAAGGCTACAACCGCAATCAAGACTCAGGGTTATGGCAATGATGTAAACAAGTATGTTGATGCTTGCTGCGAGGCTCTTCAGGTAATCATCGAGCAGGTTGGTGGTATCGAGAAGATCAAGGCTATGGGTATCGGTGCTCCTAACGGCAACTACTATAATGGTACTATCGAGTTCGCACCAAACCTCGAGTGGGGTCACAATGGTATCGTGCCATTGGCAAAGCTCTTCTCTGACCGTCTTGGCATTCCAGTAGCCCTCACCAATGATGCTAACGCTGCTGCTATCGGCGAGATGACCTATGGTGTAGCTCGTGGTATGAAGAACTTCATCGTTATCACCCTCGGTACAGGTGTTGGTTCAGGTATCGTTATCAACGGTCAGTTGGTTTACGGTTGCGACGGTTTCGCAGGTGAGCTCGGTCATACTATCCAGGTTAAGGAAGGTGGTCGCTCATGTGGTTGCGGTCGTACAGGTTGTCTCGAGGCTTACTGCTCAGCAACAGGTGTTGCTCGTACAGCTCGTGAGATTCTCGCTACAACAGAGAAGCCATCACTCCTCCGTGAGCTCGATCCAGAGAAGATCACATCTTATGATGTATCTGTAGCAGCAGGCAAGGGCGATCAGGTAGCTCTCGACATCTACGCATTCACAGGTAAGATGCTCGGTGAGGCTTGCGCTGACTTCGCAGCATTCTCTTCACCAGAGGCATTCATCTTCTTCGGTGGTCTTGTAAAGGCTGGCGATCTCATCATGAACCCTATCAAGGAGGCTTACGAGAACAAGGTGCTCAACATCTTCAAGGGCAAGGCTAAGTTCCTCGTATCAGGTCTCGATGGTGCTTCTGCAGCAGTCCTCGGTGCATCAGCTATTGGTTGGGAAATCTAATCAGAATCCGTAAATATCGCAAAATCATAAAGGGGCTGTCGTTCGCGATATGCCCCTTTCTTTAAACCTAAGAAAACAATGAAAAAATTACTATTTACCGTATGTGCAATCGGTGCAATGGCTCTCGCAGCCTTCACCTCGTGCAATAAGCAGGAAGTGCCGGTGCATCTCAACTGGGCTACCTTCAACATTCGTTATGACAATCCAGAGGACTCGCTCAACAACTGGCAGTATCGCCGCGACTCTGTTGCCAACTACCTCAAGGCACAGAACATCGACATCTGCGGTATGCAGGAAGTGCTCTACTCACAGCTCATGGACCTTGAGGCACGTCTGCCAGAGTATGAGCATGTAGGTGTTTGTCGCGATGATGGCGACAAGGCCGGTGAGGCTTCACCGATATTCTTCCTCAAGGAGCGTTTCGATGCCCTCGATTCCGGCACCTTCTGGCTCTCGGAATATCCTGATTCTGTGGGCTTTGTAGGATGGGACGGTGCTTGCTGCCGTATCGCCACCTGGGCAAAACTCCAGGAGAAGAAATCCGGAAAAGTGTTCATGGCTGTCAACACCCATTTCGACCATGTTGGTGTTGAGGCTCGCCGTAATGCCGCACTGCTCATCATCGACAAGATCAAGGAGATCGTTGGCGACCAGCCAGCAGTACTCACTGGCGACTTCAATGTTGATGACACCTCTGAGGCTTACAAGACCATCACCACCAATGAGTTCGTTCTGCAAGACTCTCATAAGACAGCCGAGACTGTGGAAGGACCATCATACTCATGGCATGACTGGGGTCAGCAGGCAATGGAAGAGCGTGTGAAGATCGACTTCATCTTCATCACCCCAACCATCAAGGCCCTCCGTTCAACAGTATATCAGGAGCATGCCGTAGATCCAGAAAAGCCTGAGACTCAGTGGGGGTACATCTCGGATCATAATCCGGTAGTGGCGGAGTTGGAGTTCTAAAAGACCCACCCCCTTACCCCCTCCCGTTATGTAGGGAGGGGGAGTGAAATGCCTTGAAGAAAGCCCCCCGACCCCGAAGGGGAGAAAATGAAATCATTAAATCAAAAATCAATAAATCATAAATACATCTATGCTTTATTCAATTATCACTGGCATTATTGCTGGATTCATTGGTTGCAAGTTGAGTGGCCGTGAGGGCAAGGGATGCCTTGTCGATCTCATACTCGGTCTTGTCGGTGGATGGTTAGGCGGTTGGGTGTTTGCCCTTCTCGGTATCCATTGGGCAGGTGTTATCGGTCAGATAGGCACCGCTGCCATCGGAGCCCTGCTGTTCATCTGGCTCTGGGAGAAGATTATGAAGTAAAGACCCTCTCCGCCCCATCGCTCGACATCCCGTAGGGTGGCGCTTCGCTCCACAGGGGCAGAAGAAAGGGGCACCTCCCCCATAATGGGGAGGAGATTTAATACTCTTTCCGACAGACAAGGTAATCAAAGCACCTCCCCTTGGAAGAGGCTGGGAGGGGTCAGGAGGGGAGTGAAATGCTTTGGATATACTATGTAATCCCGCTTCGGAGAATATCCGGGGCGGGATTTTTTCGTGCGCGCGTATGCGTGATTTATAAATAAGGAGGAAATCGTTCTTTTTGGGAAAAAAGAAAAAAAGTGGCTGTTTTTTTGGAAAATTGCTTGAATAGACATAATTTTGCCGAGATTTTTTAAAATATATACAAATGGTAAAAAACAGAATTATTAAAATGATCACAGAAAGCCACAAGGCTAGACTTAATTTTGAACATAACCCAGCAAGAGCGGTCACTCTTCTGCTTATCACGTGCAACCACTGCAATATATTGAGTGGTACACGCGAGGAGAAGCTGAAAGTTTTCATTGACCTTGGAATAATCAGAGATGAGAAAGCCACTGCGAAAAAACTGAGTCAAGGTGTTAGCAAGTTCCTGTTGAGCAATGGTCTGCGTGAATTCGTGTTCAATGAGGCAAGGTACAATGGCGAATTGGAGGGGTTGCAGGATATTGCTGTAGCAGAGAGCCGCCACAAACTACTGGCAAGCAACTGCGGCAAGAGGTCTATTACGAATGCGAGCGCTGAGAGAATGGATGATGTGATAGCAAGAGAGAAGGAGAAACGCATAGAGCGAATTCGTCGCAAGACTGCTATCAACCATGCCAACATCAGTGACCTACTAACCTCGATGATTGACACGGCACAAAGGTTAAAAGACTCCATTGAGGAGTAGAGCAAGACGCATCAAAACGATGCGTCTTTTTTTGTCTTTTATGCTGTCAAATGTTAATTTACTGCAACTGTCTACAATTGCGTGAAAGTGATTGTAACTTGCTGGTTTTCAGCACATAAATGTTTTGGGGATCTTTTGAAAATTCCGAAAATGGACATACTTTTGTGTTGGCAAATTGAATGAGCAATGCCCGGAGGGGTGAGCAAGTTCGGAAAATAATTAGAACCTTGCGGTGTAGAGGTTAACTGCTGACAGAGTATGAAGATATCGAGTGCTTAACATCGGAAGATGAATCGGGACGATCTTTGACATATTGATACACAGGACACGCAGGGAAGGCCCTGACGACGGAAACGTAAAATCGTAGCGGTGAGCCGATAAGGTGAGTAGCTACATAATATATTATTTTTAATAAAATTTAGAACCTTACGGTGTACAGGCAAACCGTCAAAAAAATGAAAAGAAACATTTTTACAGGTTCTCAGAACCTCCCAACAGACCAGAATCCAGCCTTCAATGCTGAGGCTGAAGTAGAGAACATTAGCACTGCTGAGGCAGTGGAAACTAAGGAACGGGAAGAATTCCCTAAAACCGAGGATGATAACAACAATCTTCTGAACGATGAATCATTAAATAAATGGCTAGAAGAAATAGGAAGAAAGAATAATTGGCTTGATTGTGGCTGTAATTCCGAAATGTATAATAATAGAGATTATATTAAATGGAGTTTGATAAGTAGAATTCCACAATTGTCAAGTCTTTTGGCTAATAATGGGGAATATCATTCAATGTTCGTGTTTCCTGCTATTGCAGAATCACTACGTATTTGTGGAGTATTTATTAGTAATGATGCTGATTTCTCACTCATAGCTCGAGACAACAATACAGGACTTTATTATACATGGGACTTCAGACCAGACGAAGACCCAGAAGCATTTCTGAATGATCCTTTTAGACATATGAATATGATGAGTATATCTAAAATTAAAGCATCTTCAGAAATGAGAATCAAAGATTTCTTCTCTGGTCTGAGATGATTTTCCCGTGAGCTCTAACGGTAAAACAATGGAGGGCACAAGAGCTTAATGAAAGCCCTCCTATTTATTAATTTAACCTTTACGGTGGGACAGGTTAAACCGTTATTTATAGGATGAAGAATGTTTTTTTGCCTACGATGGCGACAGAAGTAACTCCGGTTGCAAATCTTATTCAGGGCTGTATCAACACAGCCTCGCTTGAGAAAGTTGAGCGTATGAAGCTTAACATCAATCTCTACAACGACCAGAAGACTGGTCAGTCTAAAATCTATGCATGGTTCGCAGCTTATGCGCCAATGGCGCTCAATCTCAACCATTTGCAACTCAAGTACCTCTTGGATTATGCAAAGGACGGCGTAGTACGCCAGATTTTCCCTCTTGCTCAGGAGGTAGTTGAATCTGCTACAGAGGCTGATCTCCAGCCTGTGGAGAACCTCCGTATTAATGTACTGAAGGAGATCGTAGCAAGTTTCGCTGCTGGTAAGGGTAAGGGCTTTGGCCGTTTGAAGGTATATCCTTACAACAACGACGCTAATAAGATGGACCTCCGCGTCCATACTCCCTACGCAACTCTCAATTTCTACATTGATAAGAGCGAAGAGGTAGTTGCTGAGCTCCGTCGCCTGCACATGATTCTCTAAGAATGTGAACAGTGAATAGTGAAAAGTGAAAACTCCGATTTTTCACTTTTCTCTTTTTCACTTTTTCACTTCCATCTTATGGGAGGTAAATTACATGGCTTACTATAATATATAAATATGATATCCCATAATAAAATTAATTAACAAATGAGAAAAGAGATAATAAATGAGAGAGAAGAAATCTGGCATTTTGATGTGGAGTACGCTTCGCAGGATCCGGATTTGGCCACCCTCCCAGGTGCGAGTTTCATTAATAAGACAGAGGCTGGTTGCGGACTCAGCAGTTTGGTGCTCGAGAACAATCAAAACGTGCTTATGGTGGTGCCTACGCAAGCTCTGGCAAAGAACAAGGAGGCGCAGTATATGAACATGAATACTAAGGATGACGATTTTTTCCTTTGCCGGTTGCGCTTCCAAGGCATGGTACTGGCTGTTTACGAAGGTGTGATGCCAAGTGATATAGAGCTCTACCTTCAATGTGTAAGACAGATGGGCACTCCTATCAAGATAATCTGTGTGTATGATTCGTTGCCGAAGTGCGAGGACATACTCGATGATATTGACCTGATATGCGTGGATGAGGCAGACCAACTGGTGGAGTGGGCGCAGCTGAAGAGTGTAGGGAAAAAACAGGACAATAATACTGACGCCATCAGCAATGTGTATCGCATAGCGAGAGAGAATATCGAGAAAACATGCTTCTTCTCTGCCACAGTGGTGGAAGACTCCTATCTGCCTGAATGGGTCACACAGTTGCGACAGATTCGGATGGAATGGAGTGGGACAGTTCCATCCACTCCTATGCTCATGAATCGCCAATCGCCGACACTGAGCTTGAAGAAAGAAATCCTTGAGCCACTGCTCCAGAACGGAGAAGTGACCATTGCCGACCGTACATTCAGAAAAGTCATTGTAGCCATCAATTCTGTAGAGACTCCAACGAAGATAATTCGTGAAATGGGCATTCCCCATGAGATGGTTGCGGTGCTTTCGGGCAGTAATCCGCGCAATACCAAGAAGACAAAAGGCCGTTTTGACAAGGTCGCTTCTGATGACTTGCCAGTGATAACCTTCATTACTTCTGCTTATTGGCGAGGGCTGGATTTGTACGACAAGGAGGCTATGACAGTGGTGGTGAGCAACACCTCAAAGCCATGGCAGATGGTGGATATCACCACCTCGTTGCGCCAGGCCATCCGTCGTCAGCGCGACAAGTCGAATCCTAACTATGATAGGTTTATTTTCATTTATAATGAAAAGGTATTCAATAAAACCGAGGATGAGATTCTCGAAGAATGGAATGAGCGTCATCAGCGTTTGGAGCAGTGTTGCAATGTGTTGAATTCTTTGGAAGAGAATGGGCAATTTGAGGAATTCGAGAGTGCCAGAAAGACCTTCTCGGGTAACAGGGAGTTTGTGGTTTATACGAATCGTGAGCAAGGAGTTGGTTTTCAGCTAAATGAGAATCTCTTCCAGTCGCAGAAACGCAAAGTGCTGGTGACCCGTCGAGCCTATACGCTTGGTAAGAATCCTGTGGCAAACCAGTTTGAGCAGACTCCCATCATCATTCCCGATCCGAAATATGATGACATGACGAGCTGGGATTTCCTTCGTTCAAAGTTTGTCAAACTTCGCAAGGGTGAGGAGGTGCATTTCTCTGAGGAACAGATGCAGAGCGACAATTACAGGTTGCTCACGATCTGCCATGAGGTTTTCAATGAACTGCCGAAGCGCCTTGATACAGCCCGCTTGAAGTGCTCCCATATAGGCAATGAGGATGCTCAGTATGAGATTGACCTCTTGGCTCCGTTTCAGGTAGGCCATCGCTATGCTTCCAGCTTTGTTGAAAAGCACCTGAAGGGTGTTTATAAGAAGTATGGCATTGAAGAGAAGACCTCAATGGCTACGAACATCAAGGTACTGGAATATTACGGTCTGGAGTTGCAAAAGGTCAAGTCCTCCACCATCCATTACGACATCATTTCCCGTCCCGAACAGAAGTTCTAGTCACCGTGTCAGTTTGCAAAAAGAGCCTGCCCCTCGAACTGAGTAGAGGAGCAGGCTTTTTGTCGTGTGCAGTATAATATTTGTGACTTTATTGATATAGCCTAAACTATTTCTTCATGACAGCCCTGACAGGAAGACCACCGTCACGTACATAGTCTTGCTCATGGCCTACATCAAAAGATGCTGCATCTTTATCATTAACTCTTGTGCTGGTCCAATAACGGCAAACATCTTCCCAGAAACTATCACCACTACGACGACGTCCTGCTTCTGGTAAGAAAATCGAATTGCCACTTGGTCCAGTAACTAAGCAACCTTTCACTCCATTCTTGGTTGTCCTTAACCAATGACATTTATTACACAACTCTTCGGCTTCTTCAAGTGTTGGCATGCGCCATTTACCTCCCCAGTTGGCCGATGCTGCATCATCAGATTTGTCAAGGGTCATTTTATCATCAACAGGGCCATTACTATTGTTTGAACAATATTTAGTGTAAATCTCAGAATCAGAATTGTAATATTTGTATGTATCCAACTCAAAAGAATGGCTGGTCGTACCCTCATATCCTTTAGTTTCACCCCATGCGAAATATAGTCCGAAGCCTTCTGGAGTGGATGCTCCAATGTTGCAAGTAGCCCATTTTGTGCCACTTGGCAAACCGAGATCTACATACTCATGACCTTTTTCTTTGCCACTTGTGCTTCCACTACCACCTTCATCACTTGAGTCATCCTTTGAGCAGGAACTGAGTCCTGCACAGATCATCATGGCTATTACTGCCATGGAATAAAGTTTTGTCTTCATAATGTGTTTATTTGTAATTTATCTATTGCGAACGTCGCTTACCTTGAGTGAGATTGGGTATTCAATGCCTTCAAGCTCGATGCTGCAGTCTATGTCTGTTACATCAGTGTTGCGCGTGAGAATGTAACCTGTGTAGCTTCCGAAAGGCTCGATGGTGGTAGCCTTCATGTAGAGGTTTATTTTCTGCTCACGCTCATCATCAAGGGCGCGGTTGAACTTTTCAACATTCTCTGCAGCATCTTTCATTCCTTGGCGATAAACTTCTGCATCTACAGTTTCTGAAGAAGAGGCTGAGTTGTAAACACTGCCTGAAGATGATGCTGAAGATGAATTGTATTTTCCATTTATGCTTGAATTGCTTGCACTGGCTGCACCAAAGCCACCCGCAGCAACTCCATTTCTGCCAACAGCTCCAAAGCCTCCACCGGCAACTGCAGCTGAAGATGATTTGCCTGAAAGTGAGGCGTTGGTCTGTGAATAGCTTGAACTGCTTGATGCTGCTGATGTCTTGGAAGCTGAGCGTGAGGTAGTGGCAACCTCTTTCGCCATAGCTCTTTCATCGGCTGCATTATAGCTTGCCTGCCATTTCTGTGATCCATCCAAACTTTTGACATAGTCAGCAAAAGTCACAAATTCCAGATTCTTTGGCTTGTTTGGCTTCGTCATATCAGAGTATTTGAATGAACTTGGATCGAATACTACCGGTGTGGCTGTATTGTTGATGACTGTGATGGTCAGACGAGTATACTGCTTTGTGCCTTTGTTTCCTACCATTCTTTTCAATCCGGTAGTGAGCATATTGTTCTTGCCGCCATAGTCTTCCACCTTGTCGGCACATGCAGATACATCCAATCCGTTCTTTTTGATGCCATCCCAGCGAAGTCCCTCACTAAGTGATGTGTACTTGTCTGCTGCAGTAGGTGCTTCGATGTCAAGTTTCTTGTTGGTCTTTGCATCATGCTTTACGCAACCACCATCTAAAGTTTTTACGTAATAGAACTGTGCAGAAGGATCAGGCTCTCCGTTCACATAGTTCTCTTCTTTCCATACAGTTCCACTTGGACCGTATGTCTTTACCAATCCGTGAAGTTTTCCGTTGACAAGGGTTCCTTCGGCATACTTTATACCTGTGATATAATATGTTGTGGCCAGAGTCTTTCCGTTTTCAGTTATCTCTGTTGACTCCACAGCTCCATTTGGATAGTATGTTTTTCTTTCCACGAATACTGAGTTGGCATCATCATATTTGTCAATGCTTTGGAATATACCTTCTCCGGCAACACTACCATCCATTCTTACGTCTTTGAAACGGTTTGGGTAATGAGGATCGGTAGAGTAGAACACCGTTCTTTCATAAGTTGCAAAATCCTTTGCTTGAACTCCCTTCCAGTTCTCATCGTAATAAATTGTTGTTGGGCCTGTTGGTGCTGGTGCTGCAACTGTTTTTTGAGTAGTCTTTTTAGCAGTCTTCGATCTGTTCTGAGCAGTAATAGGCATGATAATTGCGACTGCCAAGACACATGTAGTTAAAAGTCGTTTCATAGTTATACAAGTTCGCCCGCTCAGTCCCCTTGAACAGACTAATTTTTCCGTTAGTTTGTATTAATAGAAAAAGCGTGGGAACTATAACTCATTACCGCTGTGAGGCTCTGGACTGCCCTGGAATTAGTAACAAGCAAAGCCCACGCCATTTGAGTATATAGTTCTCCCTCGATAAAAGGGGTAATATATATACGAATAGCGTGAGCGTCATTGCTTATCATCCTAATTCCATGAAATTGTCCAGATTTCACAAGCAGGATAACTTTGCTAAACGCTCTTCTTAAAATGTCTGCAAAAGGGCACTCCGGCCATTGCAATGGCAAAATTAAATAATTATTTCCACTTAAACAAGTATTCCGGCAAGATTTTTTCGGAGTGGCTGGAAATATTTGACTTTAGGGCGAATCAAAAAAAATAACAATTTTTATTTTGGAGTAAAAAAGCCTTATCATATACTTACTCCAGAAATGAAAATGAGTCGGGCGGAAGTCAGAATTTTCCTACCCGGCGGTCAGATTTTACTATGTCAAAAGTCAGATTTTTCCATGTTCACAGATAAATGATTTTTTTATAATTTAAATAAAAGAATATGGCATATAATGTTATAAGTATTTCACCATCAATCAAAGTTATTGATGTGACAACAGTAAACAAAGAAGAAGAGATGGCTTTGCGCAATTCGATGGAGTGTATCCAGTCGGTTAGCGCAGTGAGAATGACAGATGATGAAGAAATTGCAAAAGAAGCAAAGATAAACAACTACTACCGTCTTCCTAACGCTACACTGCCTGAGGGACAAAGTCAGGGAGTGAGAAGAATGGAGGGTCTGATATCGAACGGCCGTGTACTCCTTGACTATGATGTACACAACGGTGGTATGAAACTCTACGAAGATAAAATCAAAGGTCACGAGAAAGAGTTGGGCATCATTCATATCGAGCTGAGTGCTCGAAAGGGACTTCATATTGATGTGAGGATTGTCGATGGGCTCTCTCGCGAAGATACTATTCGGTATTTTTCGCAGAAACTCGGCGTTGAGTTTGATATGAAGTGTGCTGATTTAGCAAGAGCGTGCTTCCTAGTGCCTCAGGCAGACGTTATATATGAAACTGCTGAATATTACAAAGGCTGGTCAAAACCTCAGAAGCAGGATCTGACTGGTTTCGTGGTTACAGAAACGCCTGCGGAAGATGCTGATTTCGACGAAGATGCTGAATTGGCATTAATAGAAAAACAGATTGCAGAATATGAACAGTCGATAATAGATAGTATCGGAACAGAACAGGTGGCACCTCAGCCACCTGCTCCTGTTGAGAGCGAAAAGGCTTATCATCGTCAGTTTGAAGAGGATGAGGATGAGTTTGAAAGAATCATCAGGGATTATATCATTCCGAGCAAGACGGATATTACTGCGGCTGAACCGGATTGGTTTCGTGTAGGTTGTGCTTGCTACGCAGTACTTGGTGATGTTGATGGGCGTTACGCTTTCCATGCCATTTCAAAGTATTACCCAGCCTATTCACAAAGAGAGACAGATAAAAAGTTTAACAATATATCACGTCACATGTACACCCAATGCGGAATCGGAACCTTGATTTATTTGTGCCGCCAAGCGGGAATCATGGACTGATATAGAAGTTTATCGCGATAATATTACCAACAGATTGATTTACAGAAATAACAGATGATTTATTTATTGACAAACATAAAAAACTAACGATTATGGCAGTATCATACCGATTAATGAAGAACAACAACGCATCGAGTGCTAATTATGGTCGTTACTACGCTAAGGCATTCCACACTGAGACTGTGAACCTTGATGCTCTTGCTGAGAGAATCCAAAGAAACTCAACTGCAAAGAAATCTGACTGCCTCGCTGTTCTCACCGAATTAGCTGAGGTTATGAAGGACGAGCTTCTTGCAAGTCACGTAGTAAAGATTGATGGCTTAGGCTCATTTAAGATTGGATTGAAGAGCAAGTACGCAAAAACCGACTCGGAATTCAATGCTTCGCAACATATCAGTGGTTGCAAGATCAATTTCCGTCCAGAGTACACCATCGTTGCTAACGGCACCTATGTTGATGAGGAGGGTAACACCAAAGTGAAGAAACACGCAGAGTCGGAACTCACTAAGGGTGTGCAGTACAAGATGTATTAATGACGGAAACGTTTAGCAGATAATTTTATTCATTAAACAGATCTAGGACTTTTACAGATGAAGTTGGTGTTTCATTTACTCTTAACTCATTTTTTATTATGGGATAAAAAGGGATAGTATATTATTATTTTATAGTAAGCCATGTAATTTAACTCCCATAAAAAAGAGTATATAGCACCGCAAAATAAAAGAGGTCGGCGCTCCGAAAAATCCGGAGAGTCGACCTTTATGTGTATATATTATAGTGAAAACGTTTTCACTTTATTTCAGTTCGTAGCTGACGTAGGCGAAGCGCTTGGAATCGGGCGACCAGGAGTTGACATTGATGGTGCCCTGGCCACCGAAGAGGGCAACCAACTGACGGTCTTTCTTTCCTTTGGAGGTCATCATACGCAATTCCACATTCTTGTTTGGCACATGCTCATCGGCAGC
>JAZQOD010000176.1:0-4194 GCA_045627685.1 Prevotella sp.
CAGGATAGTCGCTGTTTTCTGTCATCTCCGGTGCAAGACCTTTGAAGAACTGGAGGGAGTACTGAGGCACTTCCTTCTCGTCGTAGCGAATCCAGCAAATCTTTGTGCCATCGGCATTGAAGCAGAAACTCTTGTTGGTGGAGAATTCCTCCTCGTTGACCCAGTCAGGAATACCATTGATAACCTCGTTGAACTTTCCGTCCTTTGTCACCTGACTCTCGGCATTGTCATAGAGCATCTTCACGAGCCAAAGGTTGTTGTCGCGTACGAAAGCAATCTGATTACCGTCAGGCGAGAAGGTTGGTACCTGCTGCTTACCACCGGTTGAGAGTTTTTCGAGTTTGTGGCTCTTGATGGTGTAGATATAGAAATCTGCCACAAACGAACGGCGATATACATACTCGGTGTTTGTCTGGATGAGCATCTTTGTGCCATCAGGCGAGAGGATGTATCCATCGAAATCATCTATCTTCTCGACGATAGTGTTATTAACATCGAAAAGTACGGCTGTCTGCTTGCCAGTACGGAACGAATACTGTACAATCTGCTTGCCGTCCTGACTGATCTGGGCGTACTGGTCGGTACCAGGGATTGGGTCAACGCCGCGAACATTCTGAGCAGCAAACTCACGGTTCATTGTCTTCAGTTCCAACTGGGCAGCCTGCATTGCAGGGATAGTCCCGAAGATGAGACTTAACAAAAAGAGAATTTTCTTCATAATATATAGTTTTATTTTTTGTCGAATGAAGTTTTATGTACAACTAAACTGCAATAATATTGCAAAGATACAAACTTTTTTATAACTTTGCAAAACTTCGTAAGAAAACGAACAAGAAAACGAATACAATGCAGGAAGTATTGCCATATAATGACTATAGTTCGTGGACTCGCAGGACTTTTCCATATCGAGTTCAGAAGATTTCCATCGATGCAGGATTCTCATGTCCTAACCGCGATGGAAAGGTGTCATGGGGTGGCTGCTCGTTCTGCGACAACAACACATTCAACCCTGCATACTGCGACGCGAAGAAATCGGTGACGCAGCAGTTGGAGGAAGGAAAGGCATTCTTCGGAAGGAAATATCCCGAGATGAAGTACCTCGCATACTTCCAGGCCTACAGCAACACCTATGCTCCTTTGGAGCGTCTTCGCGAGTTGTACGAGGAGGCACTGGCTGTGGAGGATGTTGTTGGAATAGTTATCGGCACACGACCTGACTGCATTGACGAGGAGAAGATTGCATATATAAAGGAGCTGTCGGAGCGTTGCTTTGTGGTGGTGGAATACGGCATTGAATCGACCTACGATGCGACTCTCAAAGCCATAAACCGTGGTCACACATTCGAACAGAGTCGTCGTGCTGTGGAGATGACTCACGAAGCGGGCATTCTCTGTGGTGGGCACATCATCATCGGACTGCCGGGAGAGACGCACGAGATGACTGTGCGTTCGGCAGAAATGATAAGCACTCTCCCACTCGATTTCCTGAAAATCCACCAACTGCAGATTATCCGCAACACCCGACTGGCTCTTCAATGGGAGAAAGAACAGCAACAGGGCGGTATTCCAACAGTGAGAGCAATGGAACTTGACAAGTATATAGCAACCGTGGCTCACTATATAGGACATCTGCGACATACGCTCATATTGGAGCGTTTCGTCAGTCAATCACCTGCCGATATGCTGCTTGCACCACGATGGGGACTGAAGAATCACGAGTTCACACATTTATTAATAAGGTACATGCGCGAACACGATATAAAGCAAGGAATATTCGTATAACAATTTTTTTTTGAAATATATAGCCAATATATTTTGGTATATTAAAAAATTATCGTAGTTTTGCGTTTGAAATGAATAAAAGATAAACATTCTATCTGAATTTTATGAGACAAGAAAAAACATTATCACTGAAAACACTTACAAAAGGTTTGGCCTGGGAACTCCAGGAGAACGACATTTTCCGTTTGTGGAAAGATGCCGAAAAGGATGCTGACATCAAAGATTACCAGCGTCATTACATGGACATAATCCGTGCTGCATTCGAAGTCGAAGAGATTACCATCGACAAACCAATAGTAATAGAAAAGATGGAGGCTCGCGGCTTCAAGGTTGGTCAACTCAAGGTGAGCGACAAAGATACTAAGAAATGGGCTATCAAGAAGCGTCCTATCTCACGCGTGACCGACCTTACATACGAAAATATCCGTCATATCTCAGAAGCAAAGTTGCTCGAAGTCATCGACCGGAACTTCGGTGGTGGTTGGGATTCACTCTCACAGAGCATTCAGGACATTATCCTCTCAGGATTCGACATCTCTACCACAACTCTTCCAAAGGATCGTCTGCATAATCCTGGCGGTATGTACGAGAAGAAGGTGGCTGACGACTTCCAGGTGCTTGAAATTCCAAAGGGCACATGGGTAGAGGCAATCTTCGCAAAGGCTAAGCCTATCGTTGAGAAGGTTGAACCAGACGAGGAACTCGATTTGAAGCGCAGCAGAAGGCACAGCGACGATGACGAGGACGACGAAGATGAGGATGTTGAGATCATCGACACATACGGCGACAACGACGATGACGATGATTTCGATGAGGAGGCACTCGAAGAGGAAAGTTATCGCACTACCTACGAGGCTGATCCTGACGACCTCACACTCGACAGTGTAGATGCTTCTGACGACGATTACTAAGAATTAGGAAACAGTCGAAGTTGTATATATTTCTCGGAATTCTTATTCAGGCGGTAACAGCCACGCTCGGAAGTATGCTCGAGTACTGAATAGGAATTTCGGGAATTATTTTTTATGTACTGACGAACCTGTGCATAGACCTCAGAGTATTCCTTTTTGTCGAAGAATGTGTTAAGCGAGTTATGCACATGATGGGCAATATTCTTCACCGACAGACCTTTCTCGCCTGCCTCCAACAAAACATCGAATATCGCCTGTTCGTAGTTCATTGTTCTTTTGATTTTATAAAAATATTGGGGAGTTGCGAACGTTTGTCCTCAACTCCCCATTCATTTTGTCTGTTGCTTTGAATTAAGCGAGACGGAGATCAGCTACATTCTCACCTACGACCTTACCCTCCTTGAAGAGCCAGCCGATACCGAGGAGAACCTCCTCTGTTGAGATGTTTGCAGCCTTTGCAATCTCTGCTACAGTGAGTGACTTACCAGCTGCTGCGAGAGCCTGATAAACATCACCAGCACGGAAACCTACGCTCTCAGCGTTGATGTAGAGAGCCTTCTCTGCTTTCTTAGCTGTTGCCTTCTTTGCAGGAGCCTTCTCTGCCTTTGCCTCTGTAGCCTTTACTGCTGCCTTAGCTGTAGTAGTCTTTGTAGCCTTCTTTGCTGTAGCAGCCTTCTCTGTTGCAACCTTCTTTGTTGCGGTCTTCTTTTCTGCCATAATATTCTTTTTCTTCTTAATTTCCAGATTAAATCCGGGGTTATAATATAACTATGATGCAAAATTGTACTGCAAAGTTAAATATTTTTCACCACGTATCAAAGAGAATACTATCAGTCAGAATACTTTTGTTGACTTAAGTCAAAGCACTTTTTCCGCTTATTGATATTAGTCAATGTCAGGAAGATTCAAAGCGATGAAGTCCTCGTCGAGTTGCTTCTGGTCAACGAACGATGGAGCATCGAGCATTACATCACGTCCAGAGTTGTTCTTAGGGAATGCAATACAGTCACGGATTGAGTCAAGACCAGCGAAGATTGATACCCAACGATCAAGACCGTAAGCAAGACCTCCATGAGGTGGAGCACCATATTTGAAGGCATTCATAAGGAAGCCGAACTGCTCCTCTGCCTTCTCTGGTGTGAAGCCGAGAATCTCGAACATCTTTGCCTGAAGTTTTGGATCGTGGATACGGATTGAACCACCGCCGACCTCAATACCGTTACATACCATATCATATGCGTCAGCACGAACTGCTGCTGGATCTGTGTCAAGGAGGTCAACATCCTCGTCCATTGGATGTGTGAATGGGTGGTGCATTGCCATCAAGCGACCTTCCTCATCACTCCACTCGAACATTGGGAACTCTGTAACCCAAAGAAGAGCAAACTTATTCTTATCGCGAAGACCGAGACGTTCACCCATCTCAAGACGCAACTCGCAGAGCTGCTTACGAGTCTTCATAGCATCATCGCCAGAAAGGATAAGGATCAAGTCGCCTGGC
>JAZQOD010000177.1:0-11752 GCA_045627685.1 Prevotella sp.
CTGGTCAGAACGACAGAGAGGTAGTGCGCCATGAGGGTGTGACGATAGAGACACTGATGAAGACACAGCAGTTGCTCAACGAATACCTCCGCCTCGAGAGCCACAAACACTCTACAGTGCTCTATTATCTTGATTCCGTAAATATCAACAGCTACAGTTATGAAGACCTTAAGACTATATATATCAATTAGCATGCTCCTTGCCAGTCTGAATGGCAAGGCATGCTGGTGGCCAGCGCCGGAACCATGCGACAATATGATCTATCGTCTTATGGAAGATGTGTCACCTTATTATTTTTACGACATGCATCCCTATTTCAATCCGTCGAACTCCACAGTCAGTAATGAGTATTTCCGCAAGGAGAATGTCAAACTGTGGAGAGAACAGACCGGTACGACCATCAGCGATGCTATGATCGAAAATTATGTTTACGGTTTTTCTGCCAAAAAACTCTCTTCAAAGAAAACCGACTGTGTGAAGCATCTTGGCGAAGATGCGTATGAATTTCTGCTGTTTGCAAAGCAGTGTGAGGAAGTCCGTGCGGAACTGAACGATCCTTGGTACTACCCTACGAAGAACGACCCTGTTGTCGCTGCCCTTGAAGATGTAGCGAAGAAAGGTATGACACACCACACAAAGTACCAAGGACGTTACGCGCTCCAGACACTGCGAGCCCTTATTGAGTTGTGCAAGTACGATGAAGCCGTCAAGTACTGGGAGAAGATGAAGCAGAGCCTGCCTGATGATATCATCAAGGTGATGGCAGAACGCCATGTGGCGAGAGCGTATCTCCGTACAGGCAAAAGCAAAACTGCCTACAGTATTTATGCCCGTATTGGTGATCTCATCTCACTCTACGATTGCGCTCGGGACCATCGACAGATGTGGGAGGTGGTGCTCAAGGAAAATCCCAACTCTCCATTCTTCAAGGATGTGCTCCAGTCGATGCTCACACACTTTGACAACCGCTATTTGAATAGAGGGGACCGCGAGTACAGAGGCGTGGTGTGGTATAGCTGTGATGGTCATTCTGAAGAGAAGAGGAATATCGCTTTTGCCAAGCGTATGGCTTGGAAAGCCATCGGCGATAACCGTGTCAAGGATAAGGCAATGTGGTACTATGCTTTGGCTGCATTCACCGATGCTGAGGGCGATCCGCAGAAGGCATTGCAATATGTCAGAGTGGGACAGAATTGCTGTAAGAAAGGTTCCTTCATGGAGAAAACCATGCGTGTACTACGTATCTACCTCGAAGCCCAGACCTGTCCTTACGACACCGCCTATATACAACGATTGGCGGGAGATGTGGAATGGCTCAGCCAGTTGGGGCGTAAGAAGATAAGTGGATACTCCACAATGCCTCAGCTCTACTATAAGAATGTGATGTATTGGGGTGATGCTATAAACCGAATATTAGCCGATGTGCTTGCGTCAAGACTACTGAGTGAGGGCAAGAAAGTGGATGCGTTGCTCTTGGCGAACCTTGGAGAATTTTGGATGTCTAGAAATCTCACCGGCAATGCTCATTCAATGAATGGCCCCAGTCGGTTCTGGTTTACCGACCACAACAACTTCATGTCCGAGATGGTGGATAATAGTTCGGCTAATACCCTCATCACGATGTTCCGGCGCATTCAGAACCCTATGAATGTCATGGACAGACTAGTAAAAAACAATGGAATGGCTGATAGCGATTATTGGTGCGACATCATCGGTTCACATCTGATTGCCGAACATCGATATGCTGAGGCTGTATCATGGCTCGCCCGGAGTAGTAGTGAGTATCAGCGAAACTGCAGCACCTGGGAGTGGTACTCGCGTGATCCGTTCTGTCTGAAGATAGGATGGAGCACCGGAAACCGTCATCATATCAGTCGTAAGAGCGACTACAAACAGTCTTATGCAAAGCGTATGTGCGAATTGGAGCGACAGATGAAAACTGCCAAGAGTCAGGACAAACGAGCAGAGGCAATGATACTCTATGGAGTTGGTATGAGAAATCAGTCGGACTGGTGCTGGGCACTCACGCGCTACAGTGACTTCATTGATACGCATGATGATTTTGTTGATAAGAAACGCAGTCAGGCAATAATCGACAAAGGACTGAGACTGATGCAGGACAACGAGCGCAAAGCGTTCTACCTTAATGCTTTTGCAAGAAACAAAGAGGTGATGGACCTCTGTCCAGATACAAAAATTGCTAAAAAGTTACGAGCACGCTGCGATTTATGGCGTGATTACAAGAAAAAATAGTAATTTTGCAACGAGTAAGATATTGTATGCAATTTGAAATAGTTATAAGTAACGCAACCGATCTGCTTCGCGTTTCCGCCAACGATATTATGTGCATCGAAGCAGACGGCAATTATAGCACCATCACGCTTAATGATGGTGAGAAGCATCTTGTGCTATTTCAACTTGGCCAATTGGCTCACGATATCACTGATCAATTGGGTTATGATTCTGGTATATTTGCCAGAATAGGACGAAGTATCATCATAAACCAGGATTATATCCACGCCATCAGTGTGCCTCGACAGCAACTGGTGCTGCGTGCTCCGTCGGGATCCAAGGTGATGCTCAGACCGTCTAGGGAATCACTCCGACAGTTGAAAGACTGTGTTGAATCTAAAGTAAGGAAAGGAGGTAACTATGAATAAAGACTATTTCGAGGATAATATGTCGGACGACGAGATACGCATTCTCAGTCCTGACAATTACAAAAAAACTCCGCAAAACCATAATTCCACGGAAAAAGAGAAACCGAAAAATAAAAATAAAATTTATTTTTTCTGGATAATAATATTCGCATTTATTTGTGTGATAGGATTATTGTATATATGTTTTTTCAGTCGTGGTAAGGTTTCATTGCATAAAATAAATGAATCACCAACGGTTTCTGCTGATACGCTTTCATTAGAAATACTCAAAGATAATGAGGAAACGGGGCCTGCTTATGCAATATTAAACGATACCGTGGTCAATGATATTCCAATGCGAGTCTGGACTCCTGTCGGTGGACATATAGAAATGTTTCTCGGTGCTGATCCTAGTGTAGATACAAATGTCATCCTTGCTGCCCATGCAGCCGATCTTCGCGATGATGATGGAACTCCAGCTGGTGCTTTCGTTTATAAAGGCAACCTCATGTCGAAGGGACATTCAAAATACGGATTCTGTGCAATGATTGATGGCGAGGTGTCGATAGGCCGACAGGTGGAAACCCCATTGTTTGAGCGTGCTATTGAGAAAAATGGAAGTTTCTTCCGCCAATATTCGCTTGTAACAAATGGAAATTTGATGTCTGTTCCCCCAAAAGGAAAATCCATAAGAAGGGCACTTTGTTTGAAAGATAATTCATTCCAGTTGTATGAGACATCCACCCCAGAATCATACCATGATTTTTCTCAGGCTTTGGTGGATATCGGAGTAACGGAAGCCTTGGCACTTGTTGGAGGAAATTCAGCCGTGATGTGGCGTGATGAGGAAGGAAATCTTTCTTGCGACGGTGGAATCTTCGGTCACAATTATCCAAATGAAAATTATATCATCTGGCGTAGATAAATAGAAAAAGCTGAGAGGTCTTGCCCCTCAGCTTTTCTTATAGATATTTCTAAACTGATTTTATTCTCCACAACTCAGGAATATTTGGAGTTAGTTGAATGTTTTTCTTCCGTTCTTGATAACGATGCCGTGATAGCTATCTGTAACTCGCTGGCCGGCGAGGTTGTATAGAAACCCACACCAGCCATCGTTATCGTTATCGCTATCGTTACCCTTGATTTCCTCAATTCCCGAAGGCTTCTTCTCCATCGGTGTGACTGTGAAATTGTCGAAGCGCACAACCGAATCGTGGGCACGGAGTCCTGCACGACCAGTGATGAATGGCTTGTTGTCGGTGTAGCTAACAACAGGAGTGTCCATATCATCCATGTAGGCAGTGATGGTGTTACCCTCGACAACGACGCGGAGGTGATGAACCTCATTGAGCGAAATCTGCTTTGTGCCCGAGGCGAGTGACTGCCAACCGTAGTTGTGCTTGCCGATGGCAACAGAGTTGGAACCGCAGAAAACGATATATCCCTGCAGGAAGTCAGTGCCGAGAACAGGGTTGTCGTCAGCACCTCCGGTGGAAGCGTTTGTCGTGCGTACAAGGATGCCCGCGTTCATACTTGAATTTGGATAGAAGATATCGCAGTCAACGGTGTAGTCAGTGAGATGGATATCATCAAAACCGCCCATGAGCATCTTTCCGTAGCGACCGGTTGATTCCACCATACCATCAACGATGGTCCAGTTGCCCTCCTTGTATCCCCACTCACTGCCAAAGCCGTTCTCGAAATCATCAGTCATGACATGTGGTTCGGCAACACCGCGCTTGATGTTGTACTCGTAGATGTTGGCTGTGCCATCGATGCACTGTACCGTAAACTGGTGGTGACCGCCGAGCAATGGGATATCGTTGATTGACACCACATTCAACTGTGTTGATGTTGGCAGTTCGATAACATCGCTCACTGCCTCACCGTCGAGGAGCAATTGAATGTGAGAAACCTCCGATGCACGATAACGGAGACCGATGTTATAAACATTATCCTTCTGGATGTTCACATTATATGTAAGAGCCGTTCCGGCAACAACCTTCTGTAGATATGCCGAACCCGAATTCAAAGCAAGCGACACTTCCGATACATCCCCCTCGACATCAGCATAGAACGAGGCTGCCATCATGCCAGGAACAGGTATCGACTGCTCGTGGATGGAACTGCCGTTCACATATTTGCTGATTGCGATATAAGCGAAGTCGGCAGCAGTGTTGTGGGTTACATATCCGATATATCCACCCTCAGCCTGACCTGAATAACTCACTTTTCGCATTCCGTCGATATAAATCTTTATCTTCTTGCCGTCCTTCTCCACGCGGATAGAATGCCATGCGTTCATATTGAAGTCATCAGGCAATCCGAACTCGCGCGATACCTTTGTTTCTCCATTGAGGAAACTACGGAACATCATCTTGTTGTTTTCTTTGTTGATGAGCACCTCGCTGTAGTTGTTCTCGTCCTTGTAGCCGAAGATGGCTCCACACTGACCTGCGGCTATGTCGTTGGTGCTGACAGTGAATTCGGCTGTGAAACTGTCGAGATATGATGGAGTGAACAATGCCATTGCATCACCTTCGGAGGTTGTCTGTGTCAAATGGTCGTTGTCGGCAATCGCCCAACTGCCGTTCCCCTTCATCTGCCAATCGGCACCAATCTCTGCACGCTCGAAATAATCATTGGTGGCAACCTTTGGGGCATCCTGCTCCCAGTTTGTTGGACCTGTCATATAGAGTTTGTCGCCATTCCAACCGATCATTTCATAATTAAGCAGTCGGCGACTCTTATTGTCCTGTAGATTGTGATAGCAGAAATAATATGTGTCGAGGTCAGGACCGACGAATGCTGTGCCGTGACCGAGAGCCTTGTGGGTTGGAGTCTCAGCATCGATGAGGATTGGGTTCTGCTCACTCTGAGGAGTGAAACCGCTGAGAGGACCAGCCGAACTTGTGGCGTAGTCGATGCGATAGCCATTGGTCCATACATGGTTGCCTGTGTAGAGCAGATAGTAAATGTTGTTACGCTTGAAGACGCAAGGTCCCTCTGTCCACTGCCCACTCATGCAGCATCCGAGGTTCACATCGTTGCTCATTGTGAGGTGGGTAGGCATCTCGCAGGCATGGATACCACCGTTCTGTGCACGGTAGAAATACCATTTGCCATCGTCGTTCACGAAAAACGAACCGTCGATGTCGCGCCCGAGGTTACCCGTCTGATGGGCGAAAGGTCCCGTAGGACTGTCACTTGTGAGGATATAATGACCACCGCCACGAGGTGAGGTGCACATATAGAACTTGCCATTCCAATGAATCACCTCAGGAGCGTAAGCCACGGCTGTTGTTTCGTCCGTGCAGCAAGTGAAACGGTCCGACCAGTTGATAAGGTCTTTCGTACGCCAGCAGTATATGTTCCTGTCGCCTGCGCTCACGTACATATAATAATATCCTTTGTATTTGAAGATGTAAGGGTCGCCGAGGCTCTGCCCGTTGAGTCCAGGAGTTTCCATAGGGTTTGTCCATCCCTGGGCATTTGCGAAGAGGGTAGGGCATGCAGCCATGATGATAGCCACGAAAGCAGAAAGAATGGTTTTCTTCATATTGTCAGGTTGTTGAATAGTAATGGGTTCTTTTTGATGTTATTATTCCGCAAAGGTAATAAATTAAAACGAAAACGAAGATGAAAACGAAAGCGCAAATGTATCAATATCAAAAAAGATGGCAGAAATATCAATTCTCATATCACCAAAAGAATAATTTAGTATAGAGACAATGAAATTGAGATATTTTTATTAACTTTGCAAAACAACTAAAAACAGGAAATAAAATGCTTACAATAGACAAGGTATATAAAGCGTCGAAAGCGCTCGATGGGGTGGTGCGTCAGACAAACCTCATTCGTTCGCGTTGGATAAACCCTTCGTGCCGCAAACTGTGGCTCAAACCAGAGAACCTTCAGGTCACGGGCTCGTTCAAGGTGCGTGGTGCGGCAGTGAAGATAGCGCAACTCACTGATGAGGAGCGTAAACACGGTGTGATTGCTTGTTCGGCAGGCAACCACGCCCAGGGTGTGGCATTGGCAGCACAGAAGATAGGAATCCCTGCACTTATCTGCATGCCCGCAGGTGCTCCTATCTCAAAGGTTGAGGCAACAAAGGAACTCGGAGCACAGGTAAAACTCGTGCCGGGAGTGTATGATGATGCTTATACCGAAGCGCTCCGATTGCAGAAGGAAACGGGAATGACTCTTATCCATCCGTTCAACGATGAGTATGTCATCGCCGGACAGGCAACGGTGGGAATAGAAATACTCAACGAGAAGTCGGATGTCGATGTGGTGTTCGTGCCGATCGGTGGTGGA
Source organism: Prevotella sp. (assembly GCA_045627685.1). Lineage (GTDB taxonomy): Bacteria > Bacteroidota > Bacteroidia > Bacteroidales > Bacteroidaceae > Prevotella. The sequence goes on from JAZQOD010000177.1 coordinate 6,960, forward strand.
GGACTCTGTGCCGGTGTGGCTTTCGCCATAAAGACGATGAGCCCTAACACGAAGGTTATCGGTGTGCAGGCTGTTGGTGCACCAAGCATGCGCGACAGTCTTGAGGCTGGTGAGGTGACACGACTGAACAATGTGGTGACCATCGCTGATGGTATTGCTGTGAAGGCCCCTGGCGATCTGACCTTCGAACTGTGCCAGAAATATGTTGATGAGGTGGTGACAGTGACCGAGGACGAGATATGTGCAGCCATCCTTGCCCTTCTGGAGCGTCATAAGATGAGCGCCGAAGGTGCTGGTGCTGTGGCTGTAGCTGCTGCGATGTTCAATAAATACCCTGTCGAGGGCAAGAATGTGTGCTGTGTTGTAAGTGGCGGAAATATCGATGTTACAATCCTTTCGCGTGTCATCAACCGCGGTCTTGTGATGAGTGGCCGTACAGTGCAGTTGCTTATCGAATTGCCTGACCGTCCTGGTTCGCTTCGCTGTCTGTCGGAGGTGTTCGTGCGTCATAATGCGAATATCATCAGTCTGCACCACGAGCGTAGCGGTGAGAACAGACTCGTCACCAGTTGCAACCTCCGTGTGATCATCGAGACCCGCGACTTCCAGCATATCGAGGAGATAAAGCAGGCGATTAGTGAGGAAGGGTTTGAGATAATTGAGTAGACCCTCTCAGCGGACCCTCTCCCCTCGCGCTTCGCGCTCTTCCCTTGACAATTGCCGAGCCTCGGCTGCACTCGGGAAATTGAGAATAGATTCTCTTTCCTCTCGTTTGCACGAGCCTTCCCGTGCCGCTTCGCTAGGGCGAGGGCGTTGAAATGTCTTGTAGGGCAAGAAAGTTTTCGTATTCGTTTTCGTTAATTTGTATATGACAATAGATTTCAATAAAATGGAAGAGACCTCCATCCCTAATTTCAAGGGAGGAGAGAAGAGCCTCGAGGCAAAGATGTTTTTCGATGGCACAAACCGTATTCTCCACGGACGACTGACTCCGGGAGCATCGATAGGCACTCACACCCACGAGACAAGCAGTGAGATAATATATGTTCTCCAAGGAATACCAACAGTGATATGCGACGGTGAAGAGTCACATCTCACCGCAGGCGAATGTCACTACTGCGAAAAAGGACATACTCACACGATGATCAACAATTCCAACGAGGATGTGGTGTTCTTCGCGGTGGTGCCAGAACAGTAGGAGACTATGATAGAACTTCTGGTGATAATCAACATCGTGGCGTTTGCGATGTATGGCATTGATAAATCCAAGGCGAAGAAAAAGCGTTGGCGCATATCCGAAGCGTCATTACTCTCCGTGGCGTTCCTCGGTGGGGCTTACGGAGCATGGCTTGGAATGAAGGTGTTCCACCATAAGACACGACACAAGAAGTTCCAAATCCTAGTACCCCTTGCTGCGGTGGGGTGGACGATAGTTTTATTTTTGTCATTATGTCATTTTGTCTAAAAAATATAAAACACCTATTCATAATACTCCTGCTGATGGTGGGGGCGGGGCGTGTGATGGGCGCTGAAGTGGAGGTGCAGACCATGACAAAGGCTGTGCCGGGAAGTTACGACTTCTACCTTTATCTGCCACCGTCGTATGACAGGGAAGGTGAGGCGAAACCGCTCATCCTTTGTTTGCACGGAGCAAGTTGTTGCGGTGGAGCGATGACTCGTGCCCGTCGCTATGGTGTTGTCGATGCCCTCGCCCGTGGAATGAATATCGATGCCGTGGTGGTGGCTCCACATAACAACGGTGGTGCGTGGCAACCGAAGAAACTTGCTGATATCCTCGATTTCATGGAGGCTCGTTATAATATCGACCATAACCGTATCTATGTCTTCGGAATGAGTCTTGGCGGTTATGGCACCCTCGACTTCGTCAACACATACCCCGAGCGTGTGGCAGCATCGATAGCGATGTGTGGCGGTTGTTCATCGAAGAATATCGATGGATTGGGAAAACTGCCACTGTGGATTATCCATGGTACTGCCGATAGGGATGTGAAGGTGGGCGTGTCGCGTGAGATAGTGAACCGTCTGCATAATGCCCATGCCGATTCGTTGCTGGTATATTCCGAACTGCCGGGAGTTGATCACGGTCAGCCATGCCGTATGTACTATCATGAGGAAGCCTACGAATGGTTGTTCCGCCATTCGCTCAACAAGCGACAGGTGGATCGCTCGTTCTCGTTGACAACAGCATCATTGCGTCGCCCATATACGAAAAACGAGAAACGCCAGTATCGAGATCGTAAAGGTCGCATACCGCCACTGATGCGACCTCGTGAGGGTGAGGAAGACGTAGCGTTTGCCAATCAGGACATAGAAACCGAAGAGGCTTTGGCGGAAGGTGGAGATGCTGGTGTTGAGGCTGAACAGGTGAAGGCCGAACCGAAGAAGAAGGTGCGCTATCACACGATAAAGAAAGGTGAGACGCTCTCGTCGATAGCCAAGCGCAACCACACCACAGTGAAGAAACTCTGTCGTGATAATGGTCTCAAACCGACATCGACATTGAAGGTAGGGAAGAAATTGAAAATATAAAGACCCTCTCCGCCGCTTTAAGCGGCACCTCCCCCATAATGGGGAGGGATTTATAATGCCTTGGAGAGCGGAAAGAATAATTAATGGAAAATTAATGTTCAATTGATGGTAATTAATGTTCAAAAAAACATTGAATTATTGAAGTATTGAAATGTTGAAATATTGAATTATTGATTATATGAGAAGTTTATTTCTGGCCATTGCGATGGCATTTTGTGTGAGCGTCAGTGCTCAGGACATCAACCTGCCTAAACCGCAGGTGAAGGGAAAGTCAATGTCTATGTCACAGACACTGGCAAGTCGTCATTCCGTACGTTCGTATAGTGAAAAGGAACTCACACTGCAGCAGTTGAGCAACGTATGCTGGGCGGCATGTGGTGTTAGTCGCAGCGAGAAATTCCGTACATCGCCTACTGCTCTCAATAAGCAGGAAATCCGCCTGTTTGTGTTCATCAAGCAGGGTGTCTATGAATACGATGCACTGAAGAATGTCCTCGTGGAGAAGGCAAAGGGCGACAACCGTCAACTCATGGCAGGTGGTAGTTTCAAGCAGGACTTTGTGATGGAGGCACCGGTGACACTCCTGATGGTGATTGATGGCGAGAAGTTCACTGGTTCGAAGGAAACACCAGAGCAGCACGCCTTGATGATGTGCTGTGTTGATGCCGGCAATGTGTCGGAGAATATCAACCTCTACTGTCAGTCGGTAGGTCTGGCAACAGTGCCTCGTGCTTCGATGGATGTGAAGGGCATAAAGGAACTCCTCGGTCTTGATGCCTCGCAGATACCGATTATGAATAATCCGGTGGGGTATGAAAAGACCCTCTCCGCCCCATGAAGGGGCACCTCCCCCATAATGGGGAGGGATTTATAATGCCTTGAATGGCGGAAAAAATATTCACGAAAATTTGCGTTTAATTTACGGTCATTCACGTTAAATAAAAAATATTGAAGTATTGAAATATTGAAGTATTGAAATGTTGAATAAAATATACGTAGCAAGCAGTTGGCGGAACGCCTATTACCCTGAGGTGGTGGAGCGACTCCGTGAGGCAGGGTTCGAGGTCTATGACTTCCGCAACCCACCTGTTGGCGGTGCCTTCAAATGGCAGTTCGTCGATGAGAATTATATGGAATGGACCCCCGAGGAATATCGCCGTCAGTTGCATACCAGTCCTCTGGCAATCCAGCAGTTGAAGAACGATGTAGAGGCAATGGAGAGTTGCGATGCTTGTGTGCTTGTGCTGCCTTGCGGCCGTTCAGCCCACACCGAGGCAGGATGGTTTGCCGGCAAAGGACGCAAAGTTGTGGCTTACATCCCAGAGAAGGTAGAGCCAGAACTGATGTACGGTCTCTTCACAGATATCTGCACCAATCTCGATGAGGTAGTGAAGACCCTCTCCGCCCCACGAGGGGGCACCTCCCCCGTAATGGGGAGGGATTTATAATGCCTCGTATGACGATAAAGAATATTGAAGTATTGAATTATTGAAATATTGCCCCCATGCCACAGATAGTAAACAACGGCAAGGAGTTAATCCGAGCCAATCTCACAAACAATCGTATTGAGTATTCCAACAATCAGGGTCGTAGTTGGTACAGTCGTTATACGGGTTCTTCGTGCGGATATTTCCGCGACCTTATGTATGTAGGTAAGGAACTCCTCGCGTGCACTTCGAAGGGAGTGTACTATTCCAACAACGACGGTCGTTCATGGTACAGCCGCTATACGGGTTCATCGTGTGGCGACTTCCAGTCGTTAGCCACCGACGGCAATGTTCTCCTTGCCACCACCTCCAAGGGTTTGTATTATTCCAACAACCAAGGCCGCAGTTGGTACAGGCGATAAGCAAAAACCTTTCATCTTCGCACAACCGCCCCTGTGCGTATGTATGCGTGGCATAAGATAGGTTAGACACTGGTACCTTTTTTATCATTAATACCCTAAGAAAACGGATTGACTAGTATCACAATATCACTAAATGGTTGAACGTGCTGATTATTAGATGATCACGTGGTGATACTAGTGTCACTCTAATATCACTTAATATCACTCTAATATCACTGATATTGGGCAATTTGCGCGCAAATTGGCCTTCACCGTGGGGTGGAATGAGAAGCCCCCCAGCCCCCGAAGGGAAAAGCCCCCCACCCCAAAGGGGGAGTAAATAGAATGAGCAAGGACGTCAAAGCGGTGCTTTGAGGGGAAATTCGCTAGCGAATTTGTCGTTAGAACGCCCATC
>JAZQOD010000178.1:0-3654 GCA_045627685.1 Prevotella sp.
TATCCTCTACCATTTGCTCTACGCGGGGCATTTCCTCGAGTGGGATCTCACCGCGCTCGATGTCGTTGCCGAGGATGTTGCAGAGGATGCGACGGAAATACTCATGACGCGGATAGGAGAGGAACGAACGGGAGTCGGTGAGCATTCCTACGAAACGACTCAACAGTCCGTGGAGCGAGAGGGTATCCAACTGGTTCTCTATGCCTCGCTTCTGATCGAGGAACCACCAGCCTGAGCCCCATTGCATCTTTCCCGGCACTGTGCCATCCTGGAAGTTGCCTATCATCGTGGCTACCATGTCGTTGTCCTTCGGATTGAGGTTATAGACAATGGTCTTTGTGAGTTTGCCCTCACGTGTCAGTCGGTCGAAGAACCGCGACATCGGCACTGCTGTCGGCCATTCGCCCATGGAATCGAAACCGGCATCGGGTCCGAGGGCACGGAACATACGGGTATTGTTGTTGCGCAGAGGACCGTAATGGAACTGCTGAACCCACCCAGCGTCATTGTCCATCACGGCGAAGTCATAGAGCATAGCCGAGCGGAACTTGTTTATCTCGTCTTCGGTGAGCCCTACCCCACCAATCGCCTTGCTGAATATCGCCTCGATTTCCTCTGGAGTGTATTCATCGGCGAAGAAACGGTCAATACCATGGTCCGACAGTCGGCAGCCATGGGCAGCGAAGAACTCATGGCGCACCTGCAATGCCTCGATGAGGGTGGCATACGAACGGATTTCAACACCATTGACACTGGCGAGGGTTGCTACATACTCACGCCATCCGTCCTTCTCTATTGCCATCGCCTTGTCCGGGCGCCAGGCAGGGAGCATCAATGGTCCATCGGTGTTCTCACGAGCATATTTCTCGTGCCATTCAAGGCTATCGACAGGATCGTCGGTGGTGCAGACGCTTTCCACATTATAGCGCTTCATAAGCCCTTGGGCACTGTACTCATCGAGTTTGAGTTTCTCGTTGCACTCATCAAAGATCTCGCGCGCCGTCTGCGGGTTGAGAATCTTGTTGATGCCGAAGGCAGTGCGCAACTCGAGATGTGTCCAGTGGTAGAGCGGGTTACGTAGGGCGTATTGTATCGTCTCTGCCCATTTCTGGAATTTCTCCCAGTCGGTAGCATCACCGGTGATGTATCGTTCGTCAACACCGTTGGTACGCATCTGGCGCCACTTATAATGATCACCACCGAGCCACAGTTCGGTGATACTGCTGAAACGATGGTTTTCTGCCACCTCCTTAGGATTAAGATGGCAGTGATAGTCAATAATCGGCATTTTCTCCGCATGATCATGATAGAGATGCTTTGCAGTCTCTGTCGTCAGGAGAAAGTCAGGGGACATAAACATAGGCAATTGGAAGACGATGACTTTATAGGATTATAGAGGAAGCAAGAGGAAGCCAGAGGATGATAGCGCAAACTATAACTTTTCACTTTTCACTTCCCATCAGGGATATGCTCTCCTTACATTTGTCGGAGATATACGCCCAGTCCTGGGCTTCTACCTTGTCCTTCGGGAAGAGTTTTGAGCCCATGCCGACGCAATATACACCGGCTTTCTTCCACTCGGAGAGGTTCTCGGCTGTTGGTTCCACGCCACCAGTGACCATGAGTTTTGTCCAAGGCATTGGTGCCATCAAGCCCTTGACGAACTTTGGACCGAGGACATCGCCTGGGAACACCTTGATGAGGTCGCAGCCCATCTCCTGTGCCTGTCCCACCTCACTGACGGTGCCACAGCCTGGGGTGTAAGGCACACAGCGGCGGTTGCACACCTTTGCCACCTCCGGATTGAACAGTGGACCGACAACGAAGTCGGCTCCCATCTGCATGTATAACACTGCCGTAGGGGCATCAACGACAGAACCCACACCGAGGGCGAGTTCAGGACACTCCTGACGAACGAATTTCATTACTGAGGCAAACACCTCATGCGCGAAGTCACCACGGTTGGTGAACTCAAACGCACGGACACCACCCTCGTAGCAAGCCTTGACAACCTGCTTTGCGACCTCGGCGTCCTTATGATAGAACACCGGCACCACACGGGTAGCACCCATTTTCTGCAATACTGATATTTTGTCGAATTTCATATACTTCTCACGAAAACGAAGACGAAAACGAAAACTATTTTATTTTAACGCGAATGTCCGTGAATTAAACGTAAATTATCGTGAATATTTTTTTTGAACACGAATTTCCACGAATTATCCACGAATTTATCCATTAATTATTCTTTTTGCGGACTGAGGCATTTTACTCCTCTCTCCTTATAGGAGAGGGGGAAGAGCCTTTTAGGCTAGGGGGTGAGGCTTATTCCCATTTCCAGGCCGCGGAGTTCGGCGAGGCCGCGGAGGCGACCGATGCACGAATAGCCTGGGTTGGTTTTCTTCTTCAGGTCGTCGCACATCTGATGACCGTGGTCGGGGCGCATCACGATGCTCTCACCGCGTTTCTGCATGACTTCAAGGAAGGCTTTCATCACCTCATACATCGGCACATCACCCTCGAGGTGGTTTGCCTCGTGGAAGTTGCCCTCGGCATCACGCTGGGTGGAACGCAAATGAACGAAATGTACTCTGTCGCCAAACTCACGCATCATCGATGGGAGGTCGTTGTCAGGCGACACGCCCAACGAACCGGTACAGAGGCACAACCCATTGGCAGGACTTGGAACAGCCTCTATCAACGCACGGAAGTCGGCGGCACACGACATTATTCGTGGCAGTCCGAGGATCGACATCGGTGGGTCATCAGGATGAATAACGAGTTTCACGCCTGCTTCCTCTGCCACAGGACATACCTCACGCAGGAAATATATAAGGTTCGCGCGCAACTGCTCCGGAGTGATGTCGGCATAGCGGTCGAGTTCCTTCTGCAACTGCTCGATAGTGAAACTCTCCTCCGATCCCGGAAGACCGGCAATGATGTTACGCGTTATCAACTCCCGCTCAGCCTCGTCCATCTGATCATAGCGTGTCTTTGCCTTTGCTATGTCCTCGGCAGAATATTCCTGTTCGGCTCCCGGACGCTTCAACATAAAGAGGTCGAACGCCATATATGCAGCCCTCTCAAAGCGCAGCGCTTTACTGCCGTCGGGCATCTCATAGGCGAGGTTTGTGCGAGTCCAGTCCAACACTGGCATGAAGTTATAGGTGACGATGGTGACACCACACTTGCCCAGGTTGCGGAGGCTCTCCTTGTAGTTGTCGATATATTTCTGGTATTCGCCTGTCTGTGTCTTGATATGCTCGTGAACAGGCACGCTCTCAACCGTTGACCATACTAATCCGGCATCGGCAACAATCTTCTTGCGTTTCTCAATCTCCTCGACGGTCCATACCTCACCGTTAGGTATATGATGCAACGCTGTCACCACATCCGTGCAACCAGCCTGTGCTATGTCGCTCAACGACACCGGGTCGTTGGGACCATACCAACGGAAACTCTTCTTGCTTAGAATCATATACTGAAAATGTTGAATCCACCATCGACAACAGCCACAGTACCTGTGACGAACTGTGATGCGTCGCTGATGAGATAATGTATTGTGCCGCAGAGTTCCTCAGGGCTACCCATTCTGCCCATCGGAGTCTGCTGGATGATATGCTGTCCGCGCTCTGTCCACGAACCGTCAGGGTT
>JAZQOD010000179.1:0-6849 GCA_045627685.1 Prevotella sp.
CATCAGGACTCCCGGTTATTGCAAGCGACTGGCATGACAATTCGCAGATTGTCGTTGATGGACAGACTGGTTTGATATTCCCAACGCGGAATGTTGACTCTTTGACGGATTGTATTGAGAGAATGATTGAAGACTCTGAAATGAATAAAAAAATGCGCATCAATTCATTGAGGATGGCTGGGAACTATCTTCCTCAGAGTGGTTTCCGTGAAGTTATCGATAAGTTTTTGTAATATGAAACACATCCTATTATTTTTTGTTTGTGTATTGTTGGCATCGTCGGCTGTTGCCCAGAATGCTACTGTCATTCGCAATGCTGAGGCTCAACTCAAGGTGCAGGATTATACTGTGGTGAACAAGCAGAAATGCATCTCGGGCGATAGGCACAACTATGAGAGTCTGGCTGTCTATGCTTGGCCCGATGAGAAGAATCCTGCTGGACCGTATATCATCAAGGATGGTCAGCGTTCGCCTGAGGTGGATAATTATGATGGTGTGAAACTGCGCCAGATGATGTCGCGTGTGCGCCAGTTGGCTGAGGGCTATGAGGCTTCGCACGACGAGCGATTTGCCCGTGCGGCTATTGGACAGTTGAAATGCTGGTTTGTTGATGCATCGACCATGATGAACCCGAATCTCGACTATGGTCAGTTCATTCCGGGCAGATATGACAACATGGGCAATGTGGGTGGAGTGAGCGAAGCCTACGATTTGGTGAAGGTGCTCAACAGTATCGATATTCTTAAGAATGAGGGTGCGCTGGACAAGAAGACCGACAAGAAACTCAAGAAATGGTTTGGCCAGTATGCCCAGTGGATGCAGACTTCGCGTGTGGGTGTTGCCAGCCGTAATGTGGAGGATAATATTGGTATCATGTACGACATATTGCTTTATAGAATATGTATGTACACGGGCGATAAAGCCACACGAAAGCAGATTATTGCTGATTTCGCTGCTCTGCGACTCGACAGACAGGTGGCTGAGGATGGTAGTCAGCCGCGTGAACTGAAGCGTACGCGAGCCATGAGTTATTCCATCTACAATATCCAGCATGTGTTGAATTTCTGTGAACTGCTGAAGACCGATGGTGTGGATTACTATGCCCTCCATGGCGACAAGATTGACAAGGCTGTGCAGTTCATTGAGCGATACATAAGCAACAAGCAGTCGTTTCCGTATAAGGAGATAGGCGATTGGACTACTTGCCAGCGGGAGTTTGCCGAGTTGAAGAAAGTGTATTTGAATCTTCGCTCTGCCAGGAATGATGAGAATACTGCTGAGCCGATAAATCCTATGGCGCTGCCGAGCATCAATGTGAATCAGTTGAAGTAGAAGCAAGATTCCTTACTACACATCCATGGTGCAATAAATGCAATAAGTGCAATAAGTGCAATAATTGCAATAAATGCAATTGCAATGATGAGGGCAAAACGAAATACCCCCCGAACTACTGCCACGGTAGTCCAGGGGGCTTTTCATTTTATGCCACTACTGTTGCACTTTCGGCGTTCTTGGCGGTGGCTGCAGAGGTTTTCACCCATACATTGGTGCCATCGCTTGACACGAGTCCGAACTTCTTCCAGCGTGAGATATGAGAGCGGAGGGTTGTTGCCTTTGAACTCTCGCCTCGCTGCTGGCACACCTTGATGAGTTCTTCGAAGGTGAAACGCTCTGGCAGTAGGTCGAAGATGCGCTTCTTGCTACGGCTGATGTGAGCGTCGGACACCTGTGCCTGCTTCTCGTTTCGTTCGAAGGCGAGGTTGAGGTCGCCACCGAAGAGTCGCATCTGCTGGTCGAGCACATAGTCGGCTATCCACTTTGCCAGGGCAATGATCTCGTTGGTCATCTTGTGGCCTTCCATGATGTAGAAGAGCACTCCTGCGCGGAAAGCGATTACTGCAGCACGGCGGCGGAAGGTGTCGAGAGCCAGGTTGTACTCTTTCTGGCATTCTGCGACACGGTCGTCCTGCCAGTCGCTCATTGCCTTCTTGAGTCGTGGAAGGTTGTAGACAACGTTTGGAACCTTGTCCTCGTCGGTCACTCGCTCTGGGCGTCCGTTTTCGTTGAGGATGGTCTTCAGCGTTGGCTTGAACTCGGCTCCGCACTCCTTGGCGTATTCTTCGCTTTCGCCTTCTCGCATGAGAAGTTCGATGGTAGCGTTGATAGCCTCGAGGTCGCGGTCGGTGTACTTCGCTATCTTCTGCACATTCTTGGCGTAGGTGTCGGGCAGTTGGGCAAAACTTACTCGACTGACGAGTCCGCCTTCGATGTTTGCGAAATAGCGTCGCATGGCGTAGTGAGTGCCGGTCATGGTCACATTGATATGTGCCTGTGCGCGACTTTTGTGGCTCTCCTTCGACATGTAGTACTGGCCTATCTTGTCACCGTCGTATGCCTTGCGGAGAATGTCGTCCATGTCCGACCACACTGCCTTGTTGTTCTTTGCCAGTGAGTCAATCTCTGGTGTGATGAGCATCAGATGCTGACCTTTGGCGTTGTCGAGCAGGAATGACAGTGAGGTGTTCGAGGTCTTCTCCGGGATGAGGCGCAGACAAGGATGTGGATCCTCAGGCTGCTTCTTGGTGTTCCTCGCCTTCGCCAGTTCCTCTTCGTACTTGCGGAGCTTTGCCTCTTCCAGTTCGTCGTACATCTGGATTGGGGCGAGCAGCAGGTCGTTGAGTCGCTTTATGAAGGTCTTTCCACCTGCCTGTGGCGACACGATACATGCGAACGCGGTGAGCGGCTGTACCATATCATCATAATAGATGGCACGTACGCGGGTGGCGAGGGTGGCAAGCGACGGAAGGATGCTGATGAGTGCTGCCGGGCGGAATGCTGTTGGGAACACTTTGATGATGCGCTGTACCGATTTTGGCATTTTTGCCGGCATCGGAAGCATATCGTCTTCCTCGTCGTCGAAGATGTCGAGCGATTCCTGACGCTGTTTCTGTGTCTCGAGTCGTGTAAGGACATTCGACAGACAGCGTGGGAAGGTGCTGTGACCCTTGTCAAACTTCACCGCACTCTGGCAGAGCGAGCGTACCTCATCCTTTGGCAGTCCCCAGTCGGGAAGCACGGCCTGCATGAAGCGCGCATCGAAGTCGCAGATGTGACGCAGTTTCGGTGCTACGAACTTCAGGGCGTTGTGGCGCTCGCCCATTGCAGGTTTGCCTTCCGCGAGGGTGTAACCCTGGTCTTCAAGCAGTTCGCGAATGATGTCGGCATAACTGAACCCATTGTAGTGGGTAGGGTAGCCATCAATCATCACTGCCTGTCCCATTGCCTTCTCCTCAGCCTCGAGAGCCTCAATCTGCTCCTTGGTGGCCATCGCAGTGGTTGTTGGGAGTTCTTCAGCCTCTGCCTCCTCGAACTGTGGTTCCTCGAAATCCTTTGGTTCGAAGAGCGCCTGCTCGTTGATGTAAAGGAGATAACTCTGTGGCACTGCGAAGGAGAGACGTGAGAGGTCGGTGACCCCAGTGTCGTACTTTTGCATGCCTATCTGCTGGGCGAACCAGGCGATGGCATCAGGCACGGAGAGACCCTGTGGTCGCTCGAACACCATTCGCAGTCCTTCGGTCGAAGGTGTCACGTGTGCCAGACAGCATCCGGCATCGATGGCCTTCTGACTTACCTGCTTCCACACCTCAGCCGGAGCGTTGATATGGTCGAGGTCGAAGAATGCGAGTCCTGACGAATGGGCGTTCTCAGCATTGCGAGTCTTACCGTCGAAGGTTGCAAGGAAGGTGAAAGCCGGGAGGGCAAGCTTCATGGCACAGAGACGATCGTGCTCGGAAGTTGTCTCGGCGTTCCACCACTGCTCCCTGTCAGCAACTTCTTTTGGTTCAACAAAATGGTTTTTAATCTCGTTGTAAGGAAGGACGCTTCCCTCCTTCATTTTTCTGATGAACTGACACACCTCTTCGGTGCGAGTTTCATTCAGTAGCCTGTAGAAGTCCTCTCTCCTGCAGGGCTTGGGGGCGCGTTTGGACACGACCCTCTGGGTAAAATCAAACTTAATTTTCATAGATTTGTTAATTCTGTTTCAATGTTAATATTTTTGGAGTTCCACGCTTAGAAGGTGTCGGCATGGGTGACTCCCAATCATTTTTCTTCTCTCGCGGTTCGACAACCTTCACTCTCGAACCTGTGTGTTCCTTCTGTCCTTGGCAGATGGGTTTTAGGGAAGGACCGTGGCCTTTGGTCCTTGCTGGTTAATTACTATGGGATACATGAATCCCGTGAACTATCACTTCGTGGGGTATGTAATATCACCCACGGTTATTGCTATGAAATGTACATTGGATTGTGCGATTTTCACTATGGCATGGTGTGCCGGTGTGTGAGTTCTCATTGTATCATTTCCGGTTGCAAAGGTACGAAGAAAATTGCAATCCCGCAAACTTTCCCGCGATAAAATAGGGGTGTTTTTCAAAATGCCCTCATTTTTTTCCTGCACTCGATTTTTGATGCTTTTTGTCACCTGATCAGGGACTGAAGGGTGTCATTAGTAGTGACGCCCCTTTCGCGCGCGTATATAGAATAAGGTGTAAGGCTGGGAGTAAAGACTGTAGGGCGAAGGCTGCGTACCCGATTCTGGTACGGAGGTCGAGATGCAGAATTATTGCAATTATTGCACTTATTGCATTTATTGCACTTATTGCATCGAGTGTTTCTGCAATATTTCCGCCTCCGAAGAACTGATAAACTGTATAAATATGATGTGCTATTAAGTAAATAATGTATAATATGCATTATAATGAATAAATATGTTGAATTACAATTACTTGATGTAAAATTCCAGTTGCAAAACCACTACAGACACATAGTGCAATAATTGCAATAAGTGCAATAATTGCAATAATCGGTTGCAACAAGGAGGAGTGAATATGTGAAATATGTTTACATATACAAAAACGCTGGAATGACAGACTGTAAGCACCGTTTTCACAACATTGGAATGATGGAATGACACACTCCGCACGGTGGGCGGACATCATGAAAACGCCCAAATGAGGCGAAATGGCTGAATTATTGCTTTGTGGCGAAAACTGTAACCTCACCATGGGTTTTCTCTTGCATTTTGCACGCGGAAATGGGGTGTTTGTGGCTAACTGAAATTGGAGTGTTTTCGCAATAATGCGAAAAAACATTACAAAACGCGGAATTGCACTGTTGCGATGGTTATTGCAAAATTCGCAATTATTGCAATTATTGCACTTATTGCACTTATTGCATTTATTGCACCATGGGTGTGTTTGCAATATTTTTCTTGTGCGCGATGCAATAAATTCCCGTTTGATGCGTTTATATATTATATAAAAAAGATTCAGATACATGCTTTACAGACTCATAGAGAAAACCAATATTGATAAATATGTAACCGGGCATCTTGTGCTGGCTGCCGACCTTGTAATGGTGCTGCTGGCTTCATTATGCTCTATAACATTCGTGGGTATTGTTTCTCGCAATCTATACTCGCTCAATTACTCGTTGTTGTGGGTTGGCGGTTCGTTTGCTTATGCACTCATATTGTTCCTTATCTTCAAAACCCATAAGAACATCAGTCTCAAGACCTCGTTTTCAGTTGTCAGCAGCATGGCAAAGGTGGTGCTGTTGAAGCAGGTTCTGCTTGGTGCCACGGTCATAACGATGCATTTCCATGCAGGATTCTCGTTTCCGCATCTTGTGGCACTGCTTATTGTCGATGGTTTGTCGTGCCTTGTGCTGCTTATCATTGCAAAGATGTTTGCCATTGTAGGCCTTGATGTGACTCGTCAGCGAATACAGCGTCGCCGTGCCACTCCAACGGTCATGGTGTATGTGGGCAACAAGAATGATCTTGCCATTGAGCAGCATTCGTACTTAGGCACTCAGTTTCATGTAGTAGGATATGTCACACCGGGGTTGCATGGCACTAGCTATCAGTTGGGCGAGGCATGTGTGTATGAATATTCCTCTGAGGAGCAGTTTGGCGAGATTGTGGACTACTGTGCCGCTGACGCACTGTTGTTCTTGAACCGTGCAGAGATGATGGCTGAGGAGAATTCGCTTGTGCGTTTCTGTAATGCGCATAAGATAAAGGTGCTTTACAATCCGCCTATAGAAGAGCTCACTTCCGCCAAAGATGCTGCGAAACAGAAAGCCCGTGAGGTGAGAATCGAGGATTTGCTTGGTCGCGACGAGATAAAGATATCTGTTGAAGCCATAAAGCGCGAGTTTGCAGGTAAGGTGGTGATGGTGACCGGAGCCGCCGGTTCTATCGGTTCGCAACTCTGCCGACAGCTTGCCACCTACGACATAAAACAGCTCATACTGTTTGATTCAGCCGAGACTCCGATGCACAACATCCGTCTGGAACTGGAAGAGCGTTTCCCAGAGCTCAACCTCCGTCCGGTGATTGGCGATGTGCGCATAGAGCGACGCCTGGACTTTGTGTTCCGCACCTACCGTCCACAGGTGGTGTTCCATGCTGCCGCCTACAAGCATGTGCCGCTGATGGAGGAGAATCCATGCGAGGCAGTGCTGGCAAATGTGGTAGGTTCGAGAAATGTGGCCGACAAATGTATTGAATACGATGCCGAGAAGATGGTGATGATATCCACCGACAAGGCTGTGAACCCAACAAACATCATGGGTTGCACGAAGCGCTTGGCGGAGATATATGTGCAGTCGCTGGGGCTCGCCATAGAGCAAGGCGAGGTGAAGGGTACAACCAAATTTGTGACCACTCGCTTCGGTAATGTGCTGGGGTCCAACGGTTCCGTCATCCCTCGTTTCCGCGAGCAGATAGCCAAGGGCGGTCCTGTAACCGTCACTCATCCCGACATCACCCGTTTCTTCATGACCATC
>JAZQOD010000180.1:0-12527 GCA_045627685.1 Prevotella sp.
TATATATTATATATCTTATTTGGCTCTACTCTCATATTCTTTTGCAGCCAAATTTTACCATTTCACTTTTTCACTTTTTCACCTTTGGCATCCTCTTGTGTTTCTCTTGTTTTTGAAAATTATTTACATCAATATTTCTTCATTCCCATTCCGCCGTTTTCATACTATGAAAGTGCCCAAATGACACCATGAAAACGCCCAAATGACATGATGAAAACGCCCAAATGACACGGTAAAATGGGTGGTCTCATAAGTGTCTGAAAATCAATAGCCTCACCCCCAATCCCCCTCCCCTAATGAGAGGGGAGTGAAATGCATTTGTTGCGAATAATGTTTACAATAGCCAAAACATTTGCGTGATTTGTAAAGAATAATGTGTTCGTGATTGTTAAAAATAAAATGAAAGACTGAAAAACTTGGATTCGGCTTCGTTTTATAGTAACTTTGCAGTGTCGTTTGAGAGGCACTGCGAGCCTCGGCTGCACTCAGGAAATTGAGAAATACGTTCTCTTCCCTCTCGTCGCTGTTCGGCTCAGGCTGAAGCTGAAGCCGACTGCCTGCTATGGTCAGTGGGTCTGCGACAAATCTTGTGTGCAAAAACTCTGTCTTTATGCATAATGACAGTTGGGGTGGTGGGAAAGTTGTATATTTATCCGGAATATATGTTGTTTCGGGGTGGTTTGTTGTTCGCGTTTTAGAAGTGGAAATATGGCGGATTTCTTGATTTATCAAGGGAAATTGTTAAAAATAGGGGCAAAATGCTATGTTTTTTGCAAAAATTAGTTACTGTTTGGATTTTTTTGTGTAACTTTGCATATTATTTGTTTCTATGCCCTCGCGAATGCGTGATAAATTCTACGAGACTTCAAGAGATGTTTTCAGGTTGGAATAAGGTGAAATAGGCAAAGATTGGATAAGGGAAAATATAATCAAAATTTATAGATAAATGAAATTAAGAAAGTTTTTAATGCTTCTGGTTCTCGTGTGCGCGTCTGCTACAATGTACGCACAGACAAAGGCATCGGGTGTCGTTGTATCGTCTGAGGACGGTCAGCCTATCATCGGTGCTTCTGTTGTCGTTGTGGGCACTAAGACTGCTACGATTACCGACTATGATGGAAATTTTAAGATTGATGTTCCATCGGGAAAGAAGTTGCAGTTCTCGTATGTTGGCTGCAAGACTATCACTCTTTCTCCAAAAGCAAACATGAATGTCGTCCTCGAACCAGATGCGAATTTGGTAGAGGAGGTTGTTGTGACCGGTATGCAGAAGATGGACAAGCGTTTGTTCTCTGGTGCTACTACAAAGGTCGACGCAGAAAAGGCTAAACTTGATGGTATTGCCGATGTTTCGCGTGCTCTCGAAGGTCGTGCTGCCGGTGTTTCTGTACAGAATGTATCGAGCACCTTCGGTACTGCTCCAAAAATCAAGGTTCGTGGTGCTACCTCTATCTACGGTAGTTCATCACCTCTCTGGGTTGTCGATGGTGTGATCATGGAGGATGCTGTAAACGTTGACGCTGATGACCTTTCTTCTGGTGACGCTGTAACCCTTATCTCGAATGCTATCGCTGGTTTGAACGCTGACGATATCGAGTCGTTCCAGGTACTGAAGGACGGTTCGGCTACTTCTATCTATGGTGCTCGCGCCATGGCTGGTGTGGTTGTTGTAACCACAAAGAAGGGTCGTGCTGGTCATACTTCAATCAACTATACCGGTGAGTTCACATACCGTATGAAGCCTTCTTACAGCACATACAACATCTGTAACTCTCAGGAGCAGATGGGTATCTACAAGGAAATGGAGGCAAAGGGCTGGTTGGAGTTCTCTTCTCTCGCAAACAGCTCTACATCAGGTCTCTACGGTCAGTTGTACCACAAGATGGACCAGTACAACGAGCAGACAGGTCAGTTCGAGTTGCCATTTACTCAGGCTGCTATGAACAAGTACTTGCAGGAGGCTGAGTTCCGTAACACTGACTGGTTCGATCTCCTGTTCAAGGATAACATCATGATGAACCACTCGGTAAGTATCTCTACCGGTTCTGACCGTGCTAACCTCTATGCTTCTGTTTCGGCTTACAACGATCCAGGTTGGTATATCGACTCAAACGTTGCTCGTTATACAGCAAACCTCAATGCTTCGTTCAACCTCTCAAAGCAGATCACATTGACACTCCGCACCAATGCCAACACTCGTGACCAGAAGGCTCCAGGTACTCTGAACCGTTCTGTCGATGTTGTGTCAGGTGCAGTGAACCGTTCATTCGATATCAACCCATTCAGCTACTGTTTGAACACCAGCCGTACACTTGATCCAAGCGGAAACTACAAGCGTAACTATGCTGACTTCAACATCTTTGATGAGTTGGATCAGAACTATATCGACATCAATGTGAACGATATCAAGTTCCAGGGCGAGCTCTCTTACAAGCCAATCCAGGGCCTTGAAGTAAACCTCTTGGGTAGTTACCGTACAAACAACTCTACCCGTGAGCACTTCGTAATGAACAACTCTAACCAGGCTAACACTTACCGCGCAGGTGTTGACAATCCAAACATCATGTACAACAATACATTCTTGTACACTGACCCTGATCAGCCAAACTCACTGCCAGTATCTGTAATGCCAAAGGGTGGTATCTATACATTGAACCGCAACTCGGTAAATCAGCTCGACTTCCGTGGTACTATTAATTATAATAAGGTGTGGAACGATACTCACATCTTCAATATCATGGGTGGTATGGAAGCAAACAAGGCTGACTATGATGCTTATCAGCACACTGACTACGGTGTTGACTATGAGAACAGCCGTACCGTTATCATCACTCCTGCACTCTTCAAGCAGATGAAGGAGGAGGGTACTGAACTTACTACATTCTCAAAGGCATGGAACCGCCGTCTTGCTTACTTCGCTAATGCTAACTACTCATACAAGGGTCGCTACTCACTCAACCTCACTGGCCGTTACGACGGTTCTAACCAGTTGGGTAAGGCTCGCTCATCACGTTGGTTGCCTACATGGAACGTTTCTACAAGCTGGAACATCCACGAGGAGCCATTCTTCCAGAAGTGGTCTGAGCAGTCACAGGGTGCAATGACTCACGCTGCAATCCGTCTCTCTTACTCACTCGTAGGTGAGCAGACAACAGCATCTAACGCTTACCCAATCTTCCGCGCTTACACAGCATGGCGTCCACAGGGTGAGCTCCAGGAAACTGGTAAGGCTCTCTACAGCCTCGGTAACAGTGACCTGACATACGAGAAGAAGAACGAGTTCAACTTCGGTGTTGACCTCGGTTTCCTCAAGAACCGCATCAACCTCGTTACCGACTTCTACTGGCGTGACAACTTCGACCTCATGGGTTACATGAACACTCAGGGTGTCGGTGGTGAGATCCGTAAGTTCGCTAACGTGGCAAGTATGAAGTCGCACGGTATGGAGGCAACCCTCACAACCCAGAACATCGTTACTCAGGACTGGAAGTGGGGTACTGACTTCACATTCTCTTACAGCAAGACAGAGATTACCGACCTCTTGGCACAGACCCGTGTCATCGACCTCGTTGGTACAAGCGGTTATACACGTGTTGGCTACGACCACCGTGCACTCTTCTCAATCCCATTCGTAGGTCTTAACGATGAGGGTATCCCACAGATCATCAATGAGGATGGCAATGTTACAACAACCGATATCAACTTCCAGGAGTATGAGAAGCTCGACTTCCTGAAGTATGAGGGTCCAACAGAACCAACAATCACTGGTGGTATGAACAACTCAATCTCTTGGAAGAACTTGAAGTTGAACATCTTCATCACCTACAGCTTCGGAAATGCAATCCGTCTTGATCCTGTATTCTCAGCTTCTTACTCTGATATGTCGGCTATGCCTAAGGAGTTCAAGAACCGTTGGGTAATCCCTGGCGATGAGAATATCACAGACATCCCTGCTATTGCCAGCGTTCGTCAGGTAAAGAACAACAACTACCTCGGCTACGCTTACAATGCTTACAACTATTCAACAGCCCGCGTTGCTAACGGTGGTTTCATCCGTCTGAAGGATGTATCCCTGACTTACGATCTCCCACGCTCACTCGTGAGCAAGATGCGTTTGTCAAACTGCTCTGTTAAGCTTGACGCTACCAACCTCTTGCTCCTCTACTCTGACAAGAAGTTGAACGGTCAGGACCCAGAGTTCGTAAACGCCGGTGGTGTTGCCAGCCCATTGTCAAAGCAGATTACCTTCACACTCCGTCTTGGTATCTAAGTGAATAACAACGATTACATTTCGAAAATAGAGAAAATGAAAAAGAATAATATATATAAGGTGTTTGCATTGGCACTCTTCGCAGGTATGTCGCTCACTTCATGTAACGACTTCCTCGATAAGTTGCCTGACGAGCGTTCGGAAATCAATACCGAGGTCGATGTTCAGGAACTTCTCATGACTGCCTATCCTGATGCAAACTTCGCATGGGTGGCTGAGTTGTCGAGCGACAACCTCTTGGACAACCAGTGTCCTCACCTCCCATCAAACCCAAACAAGAAGCAGATTGTCACATATTATAACTATAGCTCTTACGACCGTTGGGATGATGAGATGTTCAAGTTCGAAGACGCTAAGTCAGCTACTTACAGCTCATACGACTCACCAGGTTCACTCTGGTCAGGTTACTATATGTCGATCGCCAACACCAACTACTGCCTCCAGGCTCTTGACAACATCAAGCGCGCTAACGGTGGTGTAGAGACTGAAAGAGGTAAGGCACTCCGCGCAGAGGCTCAGATCCTCCGTGCGTGGGACCACTTCTGTCTCGTTAACGTATTCTCACAGGCATACAAGACTGAGGCTGTAAGCAAGAATGAGATTGGTGTTACCTACATGACAGAGCCTGAGACTGTGTCAAAGGTGGAGTATCAGCGTGGCAATGTATGGGATACATACCAGTTGATCAAGCAGGACCTCGAGGAGGCTCTTCCAAACATCTCTGACTCATACATCGGTTCTTACAAGCATCACTTCAACTCACAGGCTGCTCACGCTTTCGCTGCACGTTTCTATCTCTACACACGTGACTGGGCAAAGGTTATCGAGCACGCTAACGAGGTTCTTGGCACTGACTCGGCTTCAGTAGGCAAGATGATGCTCGACTATACTGGTTTCGATGACTGTTCTTACCTCAGCGACTACGCTACAGTATGGCAGAACCCTAACCAGAACAACAACCTCATGTTGTCAATCACTGGTTCACTCCTTCAGCGCCGTTGCTTCGGCTATCGTTACTCACTCGCTGGTCCTAAGGCTTCTGAGGTAATGATGGTTCGTACAAGTTCAGGTCTCTGGAGCGGTTACATCTGTCCTATCCAGGCTGTCGTAGCAGGTATGCTCTTCGCAAGCAGCACTAAGGACTACGGTTTCTTCTCTTCAAAGATTGGTGAGGAGTTCGAGTACTCTGACAAACTCGCAGGTATCGGTTATCCACATATCGTTCAGCGTACCTTCACAGCATCAGAGCTCCTTCTCGAGCGTGCTGAGGCAAAGCTCATGTTGGGCGACATCGAGGGTGGTGCTCAGGACCTCATGTGGTACTGGAACAGCTGTTTCACACACCTGTCAGAGAAGACACAGGAGACATACAAGGCTTACTGGCGTGACCTCACTGTGGATCTCATCCTCAAGAACTATACAAACACCGAGACAAAGAAACGTGCTAACTGTTTCGACAGTTGGGACTTCACTCAGACCATCGACCCAACATACGTTGTGCCTGAGGATGCTATCCCTTACATGAACTGTCTTAACGAGTTCCGTCGTTTCGAGAATATGTTCGAGGGCTTGCGCTTCTTCGACCTCAAGCGTTGGGGTATGCCTTACACTCACGAGGTTGGTGCTGAGCAGGAAGTATTCGAGTTGGGCAGCAACGACCCACGCCGTGCTATCGAGGTGCCTTGGGAGACAATCTCTGCTGGTCTCGAGTCGTCACGTTACGTATCTGGCCGTGCTGAGAACCCATCATACAATACTAAGGAATTGGTTGTTTCAACAGATAATTAATAGGAGGGCATAGAATATGAAATCAATACTGAAGATTAGTCTTTTGGCAGTAATCGCCTTCGTCGGCATGGTATCATGTAGCGACGATAAGTTCACAGATTCAATCTATGACACAACAGATTATCCTCTCGATCAGACTGCATACACATTCCCTCTCGATTCATTCGTGAAGCGCGAGTTCCTGCAGCCTTACAATGTGAAGTTCATCTATCGCATGGAGGATGTCGGTTCAGATATGGATAAGAACCTCACACCTGCTCCTTACGACAAGAGCGTTCAGTTGGCAGCCCTCTCAAAGTGGCTCTGGTTCGACTGCTATGCAAGTCTCGCTGGTGAGAAGGAAGTGTTCCTCAAGAAGTACAGCCCACGTATCATCCACGTTATCGGTTCTAAGAACTACAACCCTACACAGGGTACCGAGACTCTCGGTGTGGCTGAGGGAGGTATCAAGATTTCTCTCTACAATGTTGACAACCTCAACTGCTCTGACATTGAGATGATGAACGAGTACTTCTTCAAGACTATGCACCATGAGTTCGGTCATATCCTCGACCAGACTCATCTCCGCCCAACAAAGTTCAACCTCGTTTCTGTAGGTCTCTACGACTCAATGGGTTGGACAGAGGCTGCTGACTCAGTAGTTCTCGGTAAGGGCTTCGTTACTCCTTATGCTTCAAGCCAGCCTGGTGAAGACTGGGTAGAGGTACTCGCAAACTATGTTACCCGCGACGAGCTCGACTGGAATGCAATGATGAACACTGCTACCTACGACTGGGAAGAGGTTGACTGCGAGGACTGGGGTACATACATGAAGATGATTGCAGGTTCAAACAACCTCGATACCATCGGTTACTTCAAGGCAAACGAGAACGGTGAGAACAAGATCTACCGTCGTGTCTATGAGCGTAACGATGACGACAGCATCATCTACGATGCTGAGGGTAACCCAATTCCAAAGAATGTCGATGGCAACAACGGTTACGAGGTCATCATGGAGAAACTCCAGATGGTACGCGAGTGGCTTGATGAGAACTATCACATCGATGTTGACCAGCTCCGTGCAATGGTTCAGGAGCGTATGTACGTGAAGAACCCTGACGGAACATGGGCACGCGACTCAAGAGGTCGTCTCGTTAACCGCCTCACAAACCCAGAGGGTGGCTTCCCTCGTCTTATCGACAAACTCACCGATGAGATTTACAAGTTGAAGGTTCAGTAATCAGTAACTTAGGAAAAATCAAAAAGAAATGAAAAAGATTCTTTCAATTATATTTTTAGGCGCAGCCCTCTTTGCCACAACATCTTGTGTCTCTGAGGAGGACCTCTTGTTCGACAAGTCTGCTGCCGAGCGATTGAATGAGGCAAGCGACCTCTACTCTCAGCGCATCCTTGACTCAAAGCATGGTTGGGCTTTGGAGTACTTCCCACACTCTTCGACCGATGAGGATCTCCCTCTGAAGGGTGCAGGCTTCCTCATGTTGGCTAAGTTTGAGGCTGACAAGTCAGTAGTTGTAGGTATGTACAACTTCATGTCGCACAACACCTACGAGGAAGACCGCTCTGTATGGGAGGTTATCACTGATAACGGTCCTGTACTCTCTTTCAATTCTCATAACAACTGTATCCACGCATTCTCAGTACCTGAGGATATCGCTGGTACATCTGAGGATGAGACTGGTAAGGGTATGGAAGGCGACTATGAGTTCGTTATGGTTGATGTGCCAGAGAACGGTGACTATATTCTGCTCAAGGGTAAGAAGCGCGGTGCATACTCACGTATGACACGCCTCGATGAGGAGACCGACTTCCAGGAGTATCTTACCGATGTAAGAAACTTCACAAACAAGGCATTTGATCCAAAGGCTCCAAACAATGTTGTTGTGAACATCGGTGAGGAGAGCTACAATATGATCATGGCTCAGGACGGTGGTCAGCATGGTATCGTAAAGATGTGGCCTTGCGGTTCTGACTCAACCTTCACAAAGGTGGTTCGCCCAATCCTCGTTACACGTCATGGTACAAAGGACAACTACACATACAATGTTCGTTTCCGCAATGCTATCAAGGTGGCTGAGGATGTATCAGAGCAGGAGTTCGTTTATGATGCAAATACTCAGAGTTTCACTGGTGTAATAGATAGCAACAATTCAATCGTTGGTCCTGATCCTACTGAGTTCATGGCAGAGAGAATTGAGCACTTTGCTACTCTCAACTTCGCTGCAACAATGGAGGCTTCTACCGACATCACAAATGCACTCAACGCAATCAAGGATGAGTTTGGTGCAGTGAAGTACACATTTAACAATATCAAGTTCAAGAAGAACGAGGATGGTTATCGTGCTACTGTAGCTTATCGTAACAACAAGAAGCAGAATGTATCGACCAACTATGATTTCAACTTCACTCAGAACGCTGATGGTACACTCTCTTTCCAGTATGTTGGTCCAAACAACACCAGTGGTGAGTCGCTGTTGAACTCGGTACCTTCAATCGCAACATTCTTCAACTTGTTGAACGGTTCATTCAAGGTGACACACTACGACTCACCATTGAACCTCTCTACAGTGAAGTTCTACTCAGGAGATAAGTTCTTCGTAACTTCTCCTACATTCTAATAGAAGTTAAAAGTGAAAAGTGAAAAGTGAAAAATTAGAGTTTCTCTTTATAGAGAGACATTCTGTAAGAAAAGCAAATCAGGATTTTTCACTTTTCACTTGCAAAGTTGAAAACAATAGATAAAACATATTATTAACTTAATTTTTACATTTATGAAAAAACTTTTACTCATCGCTGCAGTTGCAGTTTCTGCAATGACAGCAAACGCTCAGGCTTTCCAGCCAGTAGCAAAGACTCAGGTAAAGGCTCAGCAGGCTCTCGTTGCTAAGCAGCAGACTATGGCAGCAGTTGCTGGTCCTAAGAAGAATGTTGCTGAGGGTGTTTACTACACACGTCCTGCAGGTTCTTACTCTTTCGCTTTCGGTAAGGATGGTATGGGTTTCTACCCAGCTTATGTAGCAGTTGCTCCTTACACAGACTTCGAGCTCGTTAACCAGTGCACAAACAAGGCTAACTCAGATTGGAACTGGAAGGGCACTGACTGCTCAGACTACATCAATGCTGATGGTAACTTCGCATGGCAGCAGGAAGGTGCTGCTGGTTACTACATGCCAACAATTCAGGGTGGTAGAACAGAGTACACATGGGGTGAGGAGAACTCTTATGGCCCTTTGGAGACTTACTGGTCAGCAATGCGTTGTGTAACAGAGGTTTCTCCATTGTCACAGACTGACCCACACCTCGGTCCTGACTATATCGGTTGGGGTTTCCTTTCTTCACACTTCCTCTTCGGTGACGGTCAGCTCGATAACGGTGGTAAGACATATCAGTGCTTCGCTGTAGAGCAGAGCTTCCCAAAACCAATGGCTCCACTTTATGTTGAGGATATCTTCCTTGCTCTTGTTAATCTTGACAGCGAGGTATTCCTTCCAGAAGGTAAGGAGCTCAACCTCGACATCATGAACGAGGAGGGTGAGGTTCTCTACTCTCTCACTTGTGGTGCTGAGGATATCACTGTAGAGGATCGTGATCCATATGAGACAAATTATGGTGATATGCGTTTCGCTGACGCTGTGTTCACAATGAAGGATGTTGACCCATTGACAGGTGATATCGCTGCTGTTCCTTTCGTTCTCGATGAGGCATTCACAGTAGTTATCTCTGGTTTCGAGGGTACAGGTATCGGTATGCGTGGTCACTTCATGCTTGACGATGACGATGTTGAGACAGCTGAGCGCGCAGTTGTTGAGAACGGTTACCTCGATTTCTACAATGTAGCTGATGAGGGTGAAATGGTATCTTACACATTCCAGAACCCTATCGCTATCCCAATGACATTCACAGCTATGTTTGATGCTGCAAAGGTTTGGGAGACAGCTTACTTGAGCGACGGTACAGAGCTTGCTGACTTCAATGTTCTCAAGGTTTCTGCTGACGGTCAGGAAGTTAAGAACGCTGGTTACCCAGATGAGTCATTCGCTTATGTAAACACAGCTGCAAGCTGGATCGACGAGGATGATACAGAGATGTACTATCTCGCTGACTGTGACGACGAGTTCCCAGAGTGGTTGTCATACGGTGTTGACAACTCAATGTGGAATGACCTCGAGTCTGATGACTTCCAGCCATTGGTATTCGTTACAGTAGAGGCTGAGCCACTCCCAGCCGGTGTTGAGGGTCGTGGTTGCAAGCTCTATGTAAACGGTCGTGGTATCACTTCTGACGCTGCTATCTATGTTCTCCAGGGTAACTTCACCAAGGAGCAGGCTGACGCTCAGGAGAGCACAGGTGTTAACTCAGTACTCGCTCCAAAGGCTCACAATGGTAAGACTTACAACGTAGCTGGTCAGCAGGTTAGCAAGAACTTCAAGGGTATCGTTGTTAAGGACGGTAAGAAGTTTATTAATAAGTAAAGCCTCACCCCCAGCCCCTCTCCAAAAGAGAGGGGAGTTGGGAAAGGTTACTATATGATTGAGGTGGATTCTTCGGAGTCCGCCTCTTTTTTTTCGCTTTTCCTTGTGTCTTTTGAGAAAAAATGGTTAACTTTGCACAAATATGTGTTTTTTGCAAATACTGGCAATTGAAAACAAGTTAATTATGAAAAAGATATTATCAATCATCGTGTGCCTCGTGGCATGTATGGCTGCTAACGCTGGTGTGGTAACAAAGTCACAGGCAAAGCAGAATGCTAACCTGTTCCTCGTAGAGAAGGGAATCCAGATGAACATAAAGGACAATCCTTATGAATATAAGGTTGCCGACTTGAGCGATGCCCTCCTCTATGTATATGCCGACCAGGATGGCAGTGGTTTCGTGGTTGTCTCTTCTGACGATAACACCGAGACTGTTCTTGGTTATTCAGAGTCGGGCGAGTTTGATTCAAACAACATTCCTTCAAACATGCAGGGATGGCTCGAGGGTATGAGTCGCCAGATTGAATATGCCCGTGCTCATGGTCTTATGAATCAGGCACATGCTTACTCTTTCCCAGCAATATCAAAACTCTGTTCCTCAGAGTGGAATCAGGATGCTCCATACAACCAGTATGCACCAGAGGTGAATGGCCAGCGTTGTCCAACAGGTTGTCTTGCAACAGCCGTTGCTCAGATCATGTATTACCACAAGTGGCCTCAGGAGGCTTGTGAATCAATCCCATCTTACATCGCGTGGACTCATTATATCAATCGTCCTGAGTTGGCAGCAACAACATTCAATTGGGATGCAATGCAGGATAAGTATAGCATGAACGCAAGCAACGGTGAACCAGTAGCAAAGCTCATGAACTATGTAGGTCAGTCTATTGAGATGAACTTCTCGCCTCAGGGTTCAGGTGCTTCCGATGTATATGTGCCTTATGCTCTCAAGACATATTTTGGTTATTATTCATCTGTTCGTCGCGTTGAGCGTAGTGGCTACAGCGTATCACAGTGGGATGAGATTGTTTACAACGAGTTGAAGAACGGTCGTCCTGTTCTCTATTGCGGTTACACCCCTAACTGGGAAGGTCATGCTTTCGTGTGCGACGGCTATAATGGTAGCGGTATGTACCACATCAACTGGGGATGGGGTGGCTATGGCGACGGTTTCTACCGCCTCTCGGTGCTCAACCCGGGCAATACCACAAGTAGCGGTGCTGCTTCGACCGATGATGGTTTCACAAACGGACAGTCGATAGTTATCGGTATTCAGAAAGAAGGTCCAGACAACACACTCCAGTTGTGGCCATTGAAGTCGATGACTTATAACTCATCAACAAAGAAGGTGAAGTTCTCTATCCAAGCCATTGCTGCCGGTACCTACGAGATTAATATGACACACCTCGGCGAGGACGGAGCAATCTCTCCACTCTTCAGTACATCAGAGCGTAACTTCACACGTGGTAACACTTATTCAACAGAATATGCGCTGAACACTCTTCCTAATGGCTCGTACAACCTCTATGCTATCATCCGCAAGAAGGGTTCTACAGAATGGTTGCGTGCAGGAAGTCTCTCGCAGTATGCCGAGGTTACTGTTAATAACGGCAATGTGACTGTTACAATGCACCCAATCGTGGATATCGAGGTGACAAATGCATATTTCCCAAGTTCAATCATCGCCGGTAAGGATTCAAAGTTGAACATTGATGTGAAGAACCTTGCCGATGAATACACAGGCAAACTCTATGTGTTCACAGGTTCTGATGATCAGTTGACAACAAAGGCAGGTGAGGTAGAACTGTCGATGCTCCCAGGCGAGGAGTTCACTGTTTCTGCAACGGTGACACCAAGCACTACCAATAACCTCACTATCGGTGTTGCAACCGACGAAAATGCAAGTCAGGTTCTCTACAAGCACACCTATTATAATTATAATATAGGCATTGAGTCATCATCGGTAGTTTGGAATCCATGTGTTGTGACTATCACTCTCA